>NZ_CDXDOR010000009.1:44763-67917 GCF_978021225.1 Frankia sp. CeTa3Moorea
GCTAGCGGACGACCTGCGTAGATGTCTCCTGGTCGACGGCCCGGAGCGCGTCGAGGGTCTGCACCGCCTCGGTGTTCGCCCGTTGGCGGGCGGCCGGAACAACCACGTCTTCGCCTGGCGGGACCCGCAGGGCGAAGAGATGTGCGTGAAGGCGTACCGGGTCGATGATCGACAGCGGACGGAGCGGGAATGGCGCGCTCTCTCCTTGCTGGCGAGGCATGGTGTGCCGAACGTGCCGCGGCCGTTGTGGCGGGATCAGCATGAGGCCCAGCCCATCGTCGCGATGACCATGCTGCCAGGCGCGTGCATCCCTGACCTGGCTGAGCCGGCGGCGCAAGAGGCCGCCCTGACGGGGCTGGCCGCGACGCTGCGACCGATCCACGACCTCCCGTGGGAGACCGGCTTCGCGAAGCTGCCCCGCGTCGACTCCGCGGTGCACTTCATGGCGAGGCTGACCGACGTGTGGCCCGGCCAACTCGACACGCAGCCGGACGACCCGCTGACGCGGGACCTGCGACAGCTGCTGGGGGTATGGCGGGACAGCGGAGACGCGGAGACACTCGCTCGTCCCGCGGCGCGGATCTTCTCGCGGGGTGACGGGAACCTCGTCAACTGGCTGTGGGATGGCGAGGTCACGCGCTGCGTCGACTTCGAGTTCTGCGGGTGGAGCGATCTGGCGTTCGATGCCGCCGATCTCGTCGAGCACATCAGCGCCCGTGAGGTCGACGACCGGGTCTGGTTGGACGTGGTCACGGCGCTCGGGATCGAGGGCGAGCTGGTGCCCAGGTTCCGCGCGGCGCAGCGGACGTGCGCGTTGCGGTGGCTGGCGGTGCTGTGGAAGCAGCGGGAACGGCGGGCCGGGGAGTTCTCCGCGCAGCTCGACCGTGTTCGGGCTCTGTTTCGCGACCAGTGAGGTGGTGGCGCGCTCAGCTGGGCGCGGTGCGGGAGGTGACGCCGAGTCGGTCGAGGCAGCGCGCGACGACGGCCGCCAGCTCGGTGTCCGTGGCCAGGACGATTTTCGGTTCCGGGATGGGGACCGCGTTCGCGCGAATCCGCTGGTAGAGGGCGACGGTGCGGTCGGCTGCGGGATGCGTGCCCTCGGCCTGGTCCTGGGTGAGACGTGCGTGCGCGACGGCCGGCGGGCAGACGCACTCGATGACGTGCAGGGGGCGTCCGAGGCGGTCGGCGAGGTGGGCGACCCGGCTGATCTGGCCGGCGCGGTGGCAGGTCGGGCCGTCGAGTACGACGGCGGGGGCGATTCCCTCGTCGATCAGGTGGGCGGCGGCCTGGTGGGCGACGTCGATGCACAGGTCGTCCTGGGCAGGGCTGTAGGTGAGATAGGGGTTGGTGAACAGGGCGTGGCGGATGTGGTCCTTGCTGAGGACGGCGGCGGGCAGGTGCCGGCCGAGTTCGGTGGCGAGGGTGCTCTTCCCGGTGCCGGGGAGACCAGCCAGCTGCACGATCATCAAGGTCCTTCCTGTTGGTGCGATCTCAGCCGTCCGCTGTGGGTGCCCACCGGCCGGCGGCACGGCAGGGGTCCCACAGGTCGTCGAGGACACGGACATCTCCGCCGGCAGGCAGCCGGGTCGCGCGGGTGATCTGCGTGTTCGCTGAGGTGAGGCGCAGCGCGTCGGCACGCGTGCGCAGGGACACGGGTCTGCCCGTGCGGGTCTTGCGTCACGCCGTGAGGAGGACGACGGCGAGGTGATCGAGTGGGTCGAGGACGGGCAGGTCGACCTGCGGGTGGCCGGGAAGCGGCTGGGATCGGCGGCGGTCGAGCATGTTCGGCACCAGGTCCGGGGGAACGGCCGCGGGCTGGGGCAGGTCGGTGATGATGTCGACGGCCGTGCAGGGGGTGACCAGGTCGTCGTGCAGGCGGGTGTAGGTCGCTGACGCCGGGTCGTCAAGGACGACGTGGTGGGTGGCCGGGTCGTAGTGTCCGGGCTGGTAGCCGAGCAGGCGCAGGGCGCGGCGGAAGGCGTCGGCGTGATCCGGAGCGACGAGGACGTCGAGGTCGCTGAACTCGCGGGCGCCACGTCCTCCGTACAGCTGGGACTCCAGGGCGATGCCTTTGACGGCCGCGAAGGCGATGCGCTGGCGGGCCGCGGCGTCGGTGAGGGCGGCGGCCTGCGCGCGGTGGACGGCGGTCTTGTGCCGGCTGGCGCGCAGTACGGAAGCCAGGAAACGGCGGAACGCCTGTGGGATCTCGTCGGCCAGGCCGGTGGTGGCGAGGGTATCGGCGAGCAGGCACAGCACCTTGTGCTCGATGGCGGTGGCGAGCAGGGTCCCCCAGCGCAGTGTCGGCTCGGTGAGCAGCGGTCGGATCGTGGCGTGGTGCTGCTCGACGGGTGCGGGCAGGCAGGCCGCCTCCAGGACGAGGTGTTCCACCTGCGGCGTCGCCGGTGGAGATGCGGGGACAGGCGGGGTCGCTGGTCTCATCGGGTGGCTGCGTCGGCGTCGTGGAGGATGGCGGTGACCGCGTCGGCGATCACGATGGGGTCAGGGCGGGCTACCAGTGCGTAGCAGGGCACGGTCCGGGCGAGGGTGGCGATGACGGCGCGCCTGTTGCTCTCCGTCGTGTGGGCCGGGGGCGTCGGGGCGAGCCAGTGGTTGATGTGGGAGCTGGCGCCCGCGGTGGGGCGGTGCATGAACAGCTGGTTGCTTGTCAGCGTGGCGTGGACGGTCTCCGCAGGGATGCGCTCGTGACGGGCGTTTCCTGCGGTCGGGGCCAGCTGCGGCCAGATCATCACATGGGGGGGGCAGGAGGCGGTGAGCGTGCCCGCGTGCACCAGGCGTGGGATGTCGGGGGGTTCGATGCTGAGCTTCGTGTGCAGGTGGGCCGGGTCCCCGCGTAGGCCAGTGGGGACGAGGCCGGTGAGGTCGGGGTAGGCGAGCAGGGTGCCGAGGCCGACGCGGAGGTGGGCGGGCCAGGCGTAGCCGAGCAGTCCGTCGTTTCTGTCGGGGGTGAGCAGGAGCCGGTCGCTGGTGACGAACTCTCCGCCGAGCTGGCGCAGGACGGCGACGAGGGTGGTGGTCTTGCCGGCGCCGGGATGGCCGGCGATCAGGATGCCGTGGTCGCGGTGGACGAGTGCGGCGGTGTGGGTGTAAACCGCGCCGGCGGCGAGGAGCTGGGCGGTGATGAGTTGGCGGACGAGGCGGGCGGCGTAGTAGGTCGCCGCGTCGTCGGTGGCGCAGTGGACGGTGGTCGCGCGCAGGGTGGGGTCGTGGATGACGAGGGTGCGGTGCCGGTCGATCCAGAACACCTCGCGTCCGCCCTCGGTGATGTGGCGGGCGGTGAGCTCGCTGGGGCCGATCTCGCGGAGGTCGCCGGAGCCGTGCGGGGCGTCGAGGAGGCTGTGGCGGGGGTCGGTGATGGTGATGTCGATGTGCCACGCGGCGTGCGTGTCGGTGGTGGTCCGGTAGGCGTAGAGAGTGTCCTCGGCGGCGCGGGCCGCGGCGGTCACGGTCGTGGTGAGGGTGACCGAGGCGTCGGCGAGGCGGAAGCAGGTGACATGGCGAGGCCGCAGGCCGCCGGCGGCGGGATTGCGGGTCACGCTGGTCCTCGGAGGTTCTCCGTGGCGAGGGCGGCCCGTACCAGCGCGGCCAGGGAGGTCATCGGCGCGTCACGGTGCAGGTCCGGGAGGCGGGTGGCCAGCGGCCAGGACGCCAGCCAGGCGGGAACGGGCAGCGCGGTCGGCGGGCCGTACTCACACTGTGAGTCGGCGGTGACGATGAGGGGGCGTTCGGTGTCACCGTCGCGTACAACGACGAGGCCGGGAGCAGCGGCCCGCTGGTACTTCGCGTCGTCCTGGCGGGGGTACGCGTCGTCGGGGTCGAGGTGGATGTCGGTGTAGATGTTGAACACGGCTGCCGGGCCGTCGAGGACGTAGGTCAGGTGCCAGGCCCCGAACGGCACGATGGCGAGGTCTCCGGCCCGGGTTGTCACCTGGTGGGCGTAGCGGGAGCCGTCGGGCCTGTGCCCGGCTACCAGCATCAGGGTGGTGCCGCTCAGGGTCTGGAAGATTTCCAGCTGGGTGGGCGGGTTCCAGTGGCCGATGGACCGGTGGGGCTGCCCGTCGGGCAGCGTGCCGGGCTGGTAGACGACGAGGTCGGCCCGCCAGCCATGCCGGGCGGGTGCGACGTCCCGGTACGCCTCGTACAGCAGCGGGTCCTCGCCGGCCTTCAGCGCCTTCTCGACCTGACGGCGGTCGGCGAAGGCGGTGCGGGGGCGGCTGGCACCGGCGTCGCCGTACAGGAGATGGGACAGGAATCGGCGGCTGGGCGGACCGGGGACGGCGCCGAGGAGAGACGCGACGCTGGCGGGGAGATCGTCCTCGGTCGTGGTGGCGGTGGTTACGGGGCGTGGTGCGGCAGGGGAGTCCATGCGTTGTCTCCTGTCCGAACGTCGGTCAGGGCCGGTCCGCGGCTCACCGGCCGGCGTCGGCGGCCGACGCCTCGGGCGCCGCGGTGGGCGTGCTCTGGGGGGCGAGTCGCTGGACCAGCGCGGGGATGTCGACGAGCAGTGCGGCGTCGGGCGCTTCGGGTCGCGACGGCTTGCGTCCGGGGTTGAACCAGACCGCGCGGCAGCCCGCGTCGAGGGCGCCGCGGACGTCGGTGCGCCAGTCGTTGCCGACGTGCACGACCTGGTCGACGCGGGCGCCGGTCTGCTCGGCGATGGCGTGGAACATCGCGGCCTGGGGTTTGGCGACACCGAGTTCGCTGGAGAAGAACAGCCGGTCGAAGTGGTCGGTGAGCCGGTGGCGGTCGAGGATCTGCCGGGTGACGGCTCCGGGAGTCGCCAGAGTGTTGGAGGCGAGGACAAGGCGGTAGCCGGCGGCGGACAGCGCGGCGAGGCAGGCGTGCGCGCCGGGGATCAGCTGGGGGCAGGCCCGCAACACGGCGTGGGTGTGCGCGACCGTGAGCACCTGGACAAGGTCGTCGGCGGCGTCGATGCCGAGCCGGCGGACGATCGTGCGGACCTGCTCGGGGACCGGGATCTGCCGACCGTGCTGTCGCTGCTCGTCGAGCAGCTCGGCGCGGACCGCTCGGACCGTGGTGTCCAGGTGCTCGGCGGGAAGGGCGTGGCCGAACGCAGTCAGGGCCAGGTGGAACTCGCGGACCCGCCAGGCGGCTTCGGCGTCCCGGTCGCCGTAGCCGATCAACGTTCCCCACAGGTCCACGCTGACGACCGTGACACTCACCGCGGGCGCTCGGCGGTGGCCCGCGACGGGACGTGCTGGTGCAGCCACCGGGCCGTGGCGGCCAGGTCGTCGCTGCCGAACAGCAGCGAGCCGGCGACCACGCCGTCGGCACCAGCGTCGGCGAGCGGGCCGACAGTCGGCTCGCGGATGCCGCCGTCGGCGAGGATCTTCACGGCCTGGTCGCGGCCAGTCTCGTGCAGGAGACCGCGCAGGGTTCGGAGGCGGTCGAGCGCGGCCGGGGCAAGTCCGGTGCCTCGGGTGCCGATCGGGGTGCCGACGAGGACAACGACATCGACCGCGTCGAGGTAGGGGCGGACGGCCGTGACAGGGGTGTCGAGGGTGAGCGCCAGGCCGGCGGCTTTCCCGTGCTGGCGGATCGTGTCGAGGGCCGGGTAGACGTCGTCGCCGGTTTCGGCGTGGACGGTGATGAGGTCGGCGCCGGCCTGCGCGAACAGGACGGCGAGCAGGGCGGGCCGGCGGACCATGAGATGGGCGTGGAAAGGGACGGTTGTCAGCGGGCGCAGCGCGGCGAGCAGGTCCGGGAAGAACAGCAGGTCGGGCACGAACTGGCTGTCACCGACGTCGAAGTGAAACAGGTCGGCCACGGGCGAGGCGCGCTCGATCTCGGCGCGCAGGCACGTCAGGTCCGCCGACCAGACGGACACGTCGACCAGCAGCCGCCCATCCGGCAGACCAGCCAGCGGCTCACTCGACGAGGCCGCGCGGGTGGTGCTCATCGGGCGAGCTGTTCTTTGCAGTAGGCGACCGAGCTGGCGATCGTCCGACGGACCTGGTCGTCATCGTCCTCGAACCGCGGATAGACCTCCAGCAGCACCGGCACCTCTTCAAGCCCGGCGCCCCGCAGCGCCGCGCCGACCTCGGCGACATCCACACGTCCCTGCGGGTGGGGCCAGCCCCAGTGCGGGTCACCCAGACCGTCGGTGTTGTCGAGGTGCACCAGCCGGATCGCCGAGCCCAGCGGGCTGATCCAGTCCGCTGGTGTGCTGTCCGGGCCGTACAGCGGCTGGTAGACGGTGTGACCGATGTCGAGGGTCAGACCGACCGGCACCTCGGTGCGTCCGGCGAGGTCGCGTATCAGCTGGTCGGCCTGGTCGACCGTGGCCGGGATCTCGCGGGCGATCGGCGTCGGTTCGACGAGGAACTCGGCAAGACCGACCGCCGCGGCATGGTCGGCGACGAACACCAGCGAGTCGAGCAGACCGGCGTAGCGCCGGGCCCGGCTGTCCGGGTCCGCGGCGTCCTGAACACTCAAGGTGCCCAGCGGCCCTCCCACGGCATGGGCGCCGAGCAGCGCGGTCACGTCGCAGGCCCGCCGCCACCAGGTCAGCGCGACCGCCCGCGCCTGCGGGTCGGGATCGAGTAGCCCGCCGGGCAGGTAGTGCGCTAGGCCGACGTAGGCGCTGTGGATGGCGAGATCCCACGCGGCGGCAGCGTCGGCAATGCGGCCGGCGACCTGGTCACGTTCCCGCTCCGGCCACCACGGGTCAAGCAGGTCGAAGGTGACCTGCACCGTGTCCAGGCCGAGATCGGCGCGGACGAACTCGGCCCACCGCTGCGGTTCCAGCTGGCGTTTGACGGCGAAGCACAGGTTGATACCGAGGTTCATGCGGGCTGTCCTCCTACGGTCGGTGTGCGGGGCTCGGAGTCCGCGGGACCCGAGCCGCCCGCGGTGGTGTCCGTCCGCCGGTCACGCAGGTGCGCGGCCAGCGTGACGGTGAGCTCGTCGAGGGAGTGGCTGATGCCACCACCCAACGCGTAGTCGATCATCAGGTTGTTCGAGTCGGTACCGCCGAAGCGGCGGGAGTCGGTCTGCAACCCGAAGCAGGTCTTGCCGGCCGCATACGCGAGGCCGAGCTCGAAACAGGCCCCTTCGTCGGGCACCCGGCCGTCCAGGACAAGCAGGAACACCTCGCAGGCGCCGACGGCCGTGCAGTCGGCGGTGAACAGCCGAGCCCGGACGGTGTGTTCGTCGGCGCCGGCCCGGATCAGCGGCGCGGCTTCGCCGGCGTCCCGCTGCGGCAGGTAGGTGTCAAGGCCGAGGTTCCGCAGCGCGCGGTCGACGGTCAGGTTGAACTCTTTCTCCGCCTGGCTGAACAGCGGCGCGGCGATGTAGATCCTCACCGGCGGCCGTCCTTCGCCGCGGCCGGGTGGGCGGGCGGTGGGGGGACGAAGCCGACGGCGTCGAGGGCGGCGAAGAACTCCTCGGCCCGGTGGTCCGGGTAGGTGCCGTCCCGCATCGCGGGGACGTAAAAGTCGGCGACCCGTGCCCAGGTCCACGGGTCGGTCTCGAACGGCGCGTCAACGCCGTTGTTGACCAGGGAGATCCAGCGGCGCAGGCAGCTGGAGCACTGCCCGCAGTGCGCCATCTCAGTGTCGGTACGTGAGCAGGAGAACGTCAGCAGCAGGTCGCCGGCCGGCAGGCCCTGGCCGAGGTACCAGGCGACGATCTCCGTCTTGGTCATCTGCCAGAACGGACTGTCGAGCCAGACCGGCCGTCCCGACAGATCTGTGATCATCTGACTGATCTGGCGGAACGCCTGGGGGCTCTTGTCCGCGGTCGCGTCGCCCTTGACCCCGACGCACCAGATCCGCTCGGCCCGGTTCGCGGCCAGCATCGCGAGGTAGACGTTGCGCAGCGGGATGATCGCGTTGTCGGCTTCCCACCGCGACAGGTCGAGTTCCCGGCTGACGCTCACCTCGATGCCACACCGGTCGACCAGTGCCGTGATCGCGGCCCGTTCCTGGTCGCGGTAGCGGTGGCCGAGGTCGAAGTACAGCGCCGGGGGTTTGTCGAGATAGTGCCAGGCCGGGAACGAGTCCAGCCCGGCGGAGAACAGCAGCACGTCAGACACCAAGATCTCCTCTTACGGTGGGAACACCGAGCAAGGCCAGCAAGTCGTGTTCGATCTCGTCGGCGACGTCGTCGGCCTCGCGCAGGTCGACGACAACGGGGACCACCACGTCGGGGAAGGCAGCGACCACATGCCGGTAGGCGGCGTCGAACCGCGGCAGGAACAGCAGACGCTCCACCGAGCCCGGCACCCCGCCGCCGCGTCCGCGCAGAATCGCCCGTTCCCGAGCCAGCGGCCACGGGACGTCCAGGAAGTACGCCCGGTCCGGAACACAGAACCACGGGGCGACACACCCCCGCAGCTGGTCGAGCAGCGCGCTGTCGGTGACGTCAGGACGCGTTTCGCTGAGAATCGTCAGGCAGTAGGCGAGCTTGGAGTAGACGCCGTGGTCGACCACCACGACGTCGTGCGCCTCCAGCGCCGGCCGGTAGAAGTGGGTGTGGTGCCACGCCTCCCGGCACAGCCGCGCGAACACGTCGACCGTGGCGTGATGAGGGTGACGGAACCCGCCGGTCCCCGTTCTGGTCCGCAGCGGCTCGCGTTCCAGCCAGCGCGACAGCCGACCCACCACGCCCGGCAGCGGCCCGTAATGCACCACCTCGACGTCGAACCCGTGCCCTGCCAGGCGGCGACCGAGCTGCCCGGCCATGGTCGTCTTTCCCGCGCCCCACAGCCCTTCGACCGTGACGAGCACACCACTGCGCGGGCGCAGGCGCCCAGCCGTGGGACCGGCCGTGACGAGGGAACTGGGCTGGTCAGCGGCCACGGGCGTTCCCCCACAGCAGCACGTGCAGACGCGGAGAGAGGTTCCAGCCCCGTTCCAGGGCGATCTCGGCCAGGCGCCGCATACCGGCCAGCACACTCGGCTCGTCAGTGCCTTCCGGCATCACCCACACCGAGGACAGACCGAAACGACCCTCCAGCTCCCCGATCTCGTCGATCTCCCCGACGGCGGAGACCACGAACTTGAACACGGCCTTGCCGCAGCCCGCGAACGCCGTCAACGCCGCCGGAACGATCCGCCGGCCCGCAGCCACCCGCGAACCCGACAACTTCGGCGAGACGGTGAACCGCTCGACGACCTCGACCATCTCCGCCGTCGGCTCCACGGTGCCGTTCGTCTCGATCTCCACCTGCCGTCCCGCCCGCGCGAGCGCGGCGACCAGCGGAAACAGAGCGGCCTGTTGCAGCAGCGGCTCCCCGCCGGTCACGACCACACGGGTCACCGGCGAGTCCAGAGCCCAGCCGAGCAACGTGCGCTGGCTCAGCCGCTCGCTATGCGCGTCCACGTCGAACCGGTTCCTGTCCCACGTATGCGGCTCGTCGCACCACGCACACGACAGGTTGCACGCCGACAGCCGCACGAACAGCGCCCGCTGGCCGGCCGTCGGCCCCTCACCCTGAAACGTCGGACCGAACCGCTCCACGACCACAAGCCCACGCGACGTCGCGGCACGCGGCGGCGCACCCGCGGAAGCCCGCATCACCGCGACTCCCCGATCAAATACTCGGCCCAGCTCCTCGGCGTCTCCGACACCCGCACCGCCACAAGCCGGCCATGCACCCCGGGCTCCACCGTGGCCAGAAACCATCCGGCCAGATGCTGCGCGAGCGCCTCGCTGGTCGGCTCGACATCCAGCACCTCGTTCAGATCACGGTGATCGAACGACTCGGCGAGATAACGACCGGCGACGGCGAGATCACCGAAATCGGTGACGAACCCCGGCCCGGCCAGCTCCGAGGATTCCAGCACGAACTCCACCGTGTACGTGTGGCCATGAACGCGGGAGCACTTGTGGTCGGCAGGCAGGCTCGGCAGGTGGTGCGCGGCATCGAAGGTGAACCGTTTCCCAATCCGAAAGGTCGCCGCACCGGATATCTGACTTTCGATCACTGCGCGCTCCATCCTCACCCTCCAAGAATCCCGGCCGCGACACACAGCCATGTCGCGGGCCAGCACTATCCGAGTGGAGAACTGTCGCAGCATGCGTCAGCTGCTCCATCGCCGGAATCACAGGAAGACCAGCATGGCGATGTGCGCCTGCCTCGGTCATTCCCTGGACCACGAAGAAGTCGTTCCCCGCTCCGCGAGGTCCTGACCAGGGAGAATGGCAACCCGGCGGTCGATGACTTCGCGGCAAGCGGTGACGACGCAAGCGTCGCTACCGCAGGGGTTGCGGCGCAGCAGATGTGACGACACGCGGCGCGGCCGCATCTTCTGGGCTCGACGGTTCAGAACTCTTCGCTTCTGCGCCCGCTCCCCGTCGTCGATACGGTAGTGGCAAGGTTTGAAATGAGCGCACCCTGGGTCGACGATCGAAATCTCCAGGGCTCACGCCAGGTCGGATCGGGCGTTGAGCGAGACTAGTCGGACGACTCGACTCGACGGTTTACCTAGCGCAAGTGCGGGCCGATGGTCCGATGTCTGGCTATGTCAGAAGAAAGGCGCGACCCTGGCAGGGGTGTCAAAGTGGTTCCGCGCTGTGGGCTTGGGCGATGGTGTCGATGCGCCGCGCGAGATCGAAGTCAGCCGCGGTGATCCGATGCCCGGCGTCGTGCGTGGTGATCCCGAAGCGGATGCTGTCCCAGCGCAGGTCGATGTCCGCGTGGTGACCGATGAGCCGCTCGATGTCGGCGACGTGCACGATCAGGGCGACTCCGCCGTGGTAGCGGATGCGGAAGGACTTGGTGATCTCCTGGCCGACGCGGGTCCAGCCGGGTAGTTCGCGCAGCCGGGCCTCGATCTCGTCGTCGGCCAAGGGCACGGGAATATCCGGCACGTCGGGTCTCCTTTAGAGCACGAAGATCTCGTCGAGGTCGCGGCCGACGGCCGTGCCCTTCCAGGCTTCTGCGGCCTGCCGTAGGCCGGCCGGCTCACGGCGAATCCGCACCGATCCAGTTTCCATCGAGGTCCGCCGCGAGCGGCGGGCGAACTCGACCGCGATCTCGTCGTGCGACATCCCCACAGCACGCATCCGCGCCCGCAACTCCTCCTGCTCCGCCCGCTGGCCGACCTTGCTCATGACGACACCGCACTTCCTCTCCGACCCGAGGGGTGATCTCTCATCCGTCTCGCCTCAAAACGAACCGTTCCACGGTTGCCGTGTGGTAGCGAGCGGCGTCCAAGAGCTAAGGCATGCTGAAGCCGGGCAGCCAACAATGATCTTCTTGGTCGTGCGGTAGGAGGTCCAGCGGCCATGCTGGGTTACACGGCAGCCATAGACCTGTCTATGGCTGATCAGACGATGCCAGTCGAGGTCCTCGCCGTGCTCGGCGCTGGTCTGGCTCTGGTCCGCCTGTCCGAGCAAAGCCAGGATTACAGGTGTCGCTGTCGCGCTGCCCCGGTTGGCCAGATGACCTGGACGGCGCGGTCGTTTGCTTGGGCACGAGCGACGACGGCAGCTGTGCCACCCTGGTCCACGGCGGCCTGGCCGTCCCAGACCGCGATGAGTAGATCGACGGTGTCGAGGAGCGCCTCGTTCGCCGCCTCGTACGCGGCCCGATCGGAGACCTCGTGCGGCAGGACCCGCACGGTGGCAGCCCGGCGGACGAGGTCGTCGAACAGCGGGGCGTGGTCGGGTTTGACCTTCCTCGCACGGTAGTCAGCGGCAGGAATGATCACTTCGAGTGCGCCGCCGATGTCCAGGACGACGTCGGCGAAGATGCTGTCGGCGCCGGCCGCGATGCAGCTGACACCGGTCAGGTCCGGCGCGTACGGCAGGAGAACCACGGTGAGAGCGGCCCGGACGAGGGGGACGGTCGCGGGAGTGAGGTCCATGTGGCCGGTGACACCGATGCGGGTCAAGTCCTGACCTTCCTCACGTCTCATATCCGGGCCGCCGTGTCTTCGACCCGAAGCATGGGTTCGATCCTCCCGCACAGCTCGGCGATAGGGCGGGCGGATGTCCTGGTCTCGGCGTGCCGATAGAACTGGCCGAGTTTGACCCGGACGCGGCTGGACCGGGTCTGCTCGACCGTCGTCACGGCGGCGTGACCCAGCCGTGCCGCCTCGTCAAACTCGCCCTGCACCAGTCTGATCTCGGCGTGCCCGAGCTGATCAAGAGCGGTACTGCGGACGCTGCCGACGCCCCGAGCCCGGACGGCCTGGCTCAACCAGGTGGCTGCCTCGTCGGCATACTCGGGCGCCTGGTGCGCGACGTCGAGGAGACGACCTCCGGTGACGCCGGCCAGTTCCGCCTGGTCGAAGTAGGAGATCCAGTGCGGTTCAACGCCCGGGTCGACGTCGCGGAGAGCGTCCTGCGCCCGGCCTGTCACGCGCTGGAAGGCGGAGAGCCGACCTTGCTGGGCGTAGGCCCATGCCTCGCGCGTGAACAGCATCGCACGCACCGCCGGAGTCGCCCGAGCACCAGCGACGTCCTGCGCGAGGCGGACGAGCTCAAGTCCTTCGGTCGTACGGCCGAGATAGAACTGCTGCCGCGCCATGCCAGCGAGGATGTTCGCGCAGAACACGGGATCGTCAGCCGCCTTGGCCGATCGAAGAGCGAGCAGGTAGTAACGCTGAGCGATCCCCCCTTGCCCCGAGTCCCAGGACATCGTCGCGGCGGTCTCAGCAAGATCGGCCATCACGCCGTGCAGCCGCCGGGTGAGATTCTGCGGATGCGAGAAGTCGCGAAGCTCATCCGCGATCTCAGCGAGCTGACCCACGACCGCCTTCCGTCGAAGGCCACCGCCGAACTGGTTGTCCCAGGCCCGAAAGGTTCGCGCGGCCAGCTCGATCTGCTCGATCTCCTCATCGCCGACGCCTGCGGTGCGACGCTGCCCGGCGGGCGGCTCGATGGCATGTAGCCAGCGCTCCGCCCCCTCAAGCAGAGCAGCGCCGACGATCACGTCCGCCATCGCGCGAGCCGCCTCGCGGCGATCAAGGGAGAGATCATCTCTGGCGATCTTATTCACCGCCTCTGTCGTCGATACCGTTTCCCATCCCATGAAATCTGTCGTTGCCTCGGGAAGGCGGCCGATGGGACTCGTGCACAGTTCCACCAGCGATCGAGTCTCCCGGGCGGTGGGCTCCGCCATGGCGCCGGCATCGGTTCTGTCGCTCTGGCGCCTCGTCTGTCCCGACAGTTCTACCGGCTGCGGCCGTGCGGTTTTCGACGTCTTGTCGATGAGGAGCAGGTCGGCGGGGTCGAAATGTTCGCGGTCGTCAAGGTCGATCAGGTTGTGGATGCTGGTGTCGTAGACCTCGGCGAGCAGGGCGAGGATCTGGGGGGTGGGTCGGCGGCGGTTGTTCGGCAACGGCCAGTTCTCCAGCTCCGACAGCTTCGGTGCGGTCATGGGCGCGGCGCCGTGGGGGTCGAGGCCGACGTGGACGGCGTGGGTGTTGATGTGGTTGGCGGCCTGCTGCTGGGTCCAACCGTGCGCGACGCGGTGGGCAGCGCGTGGGCGCAGCCGGTAGCGCCGGCCGAACTCGATCGCGATCTCGTCGTGGCTCATCCCGACCGCGCGCATCCGCGCCCGCAACTCGTCCTGTTCAACACGCTGACTGGGTCTGGGCATGAGACAGCCTCCTTCCATCGGGACTTGGGCGCCGCCGTCCAGAATGATGCGCGGGTCGAGGCGCAGCAGCGTCGTGGGATAGGCGCATGGTCACGATGGGTCCTCTGGCGCGGAGATCTCACCGGCGGGCCGACGCGCTGGCAGGGAATTGAGAACGGGACGCCAGGCGAAGGAGGTGGTGCCGTCGGGGGGCCCGATCGCGTTGGTCGGCAGGACGGTGAAGCCGTAGGTGGTCAGGTCGCGTAGGGCTCGGGCGAAGGCCGGGTGGGCGGCGAGGGTGGGTTTGACATAGGGGGCGATGACGACGGGCAGCCCGAGCCCGATTGTTTCGTTCATGACGCCGAGCGCCGCGTTGTCGTTGATCCCGGCGGCGCACTTGTTGATCGTGTTGAAGGTCGCAGGGGCAACCACCACGGCGTCCGCGGGCGGCAGGCGAGGCTCGTCCGGCCGCCGGGGCCGTGAGCGGACCGGGTGACCGGTCAACTCTTCCAGAGCGTGCACGTCCAGCCAGGTCGTGGCGACCGGCGTCGGCACAAGGCAGACTGCCCAACCATCCGTGTGGACGTGGCGGATCAGCTCGTCGACCTGCGCGGCGGGTGGGGCCGCGCAGACCACCAGATGCAGCATTGGTCGTCCACCGATCACGTTGCGACTCCGGCCTGCTCCGCGACACTCCGTAGGACCGAGACGGTGGAGCCGCGGGCACGGCCGAGCAGTGTCGCCAGCACAGCCCGAGCTGTCGGGTCGACCCTCAGCAGCTGCGGCGCTCGGCGGGCGACGTCAAGGATGTGCACCGCCGCGATGGCATCCTCGCCCAGGCGGGCATGCCCGTCGGCAAGATCTATGTGCAGGCGTGCGCGTCTGCCGGCCAGCGGGGGTGGCAGCAGACGTGTGTCGATCTGCTCGCCGACGCCGACCGCCTCTGTCGGATCGTCCAGTATCAGGGTGGCGGTAAGGGTGTGGATCGCGACGTTCGTCGGCCCGAACGCCGACCACAGCCGGTTGTCGTCCCGGCCAAGCGCGTCAGCCTGCTCGGCCGCGGCGGTGAGCCGGCGGCGGCCTTCCGTCCGCTCGCCTTGGCGGATCGAGGTCATTGCCGAGAGCAGAAGAAGAGCACCCCGCGCGGACGAGAGGTCGCGGTGGTCCTCGTCGCCTGGTCGCTGGTTCAGGGCGTCGAGTGCGCTGACCGCGACCCGTTCGGCGTCGGCCAGCCGTCCCGTGTCGTGGAAGACGCAGGCGATCTGTCTGCGCGCTGTCGCCAGCAGCGCTGGCGCGTCGGCAGCGAGCGCCGCGTGTTGGCCACGGTCCGCGGCCAGCCAGGCGAGATCGTGGTCGCCGGTCTTGGTCGCGAGCTTGGCGGCAGCGATGTACGCGACGGCCTGCGTCCGCCGGACCGCGCGGTGGTTCACGCCAGTCGGCGGATCAACCGCGAGTGTCTCGATGCCCCGCACCACCGCGGGAAGAAGTCTCGCCGTGCCTGCGTAGTCGGCCCGCTGGTAGCAGTCGTGGCACTCCCGCGCGCGAGCGTCAAGGTCGGCAGGGCCCGCGAATGAGGCCGGGTCGGGATCGGTGGACCACTCCGCCGGTGCCGTGATGGCTTCTCGCAGATCAGCGAGAAGATCGTATGCGGCCGGGAACACGGTCGACCGGACGCTCACGGACGGGGACGGCGCGGCCGGCTGTCGGGGCAGCACCACGGCAACGCCCAAGGCTGACGCCGCGAGCAGGAACTGCTGCCGATTCGACGCATCCACCATCGGCGTGACCTCCGAGCTTGCCGACTGCGCTTGTGGGAGCGAACCGAAAGCGCTCGCCGGCACGTCCCTCTCACGGATCGTGGTGATGAGCAGCAGATCAGCAGGCGGCATCTGTTCGCGGTCATCGAGGTCGATCAGGTTGTGGATGCTGGTGTCGTAGACCTCGGCGAGCAGGGCGAGGAGCTGGGGGGTGGGCCGGCGGCGGTTGTTCGGCAACGGCCAGTTCTCCAGCTCCGACAGCTTCGGTGCGGTCATGGGCGCGGCGCCGTGGGGGTCGAGGCCGACGTGGACGGCGTGGGTGTTGATGTGGTTGGCGGCCTGCTGCTGGGTCCAACCGTGCGCGACCCGGTGAGCGGCGCGGGGGCGCAGCTCGTAGCGGCGGGCGAACTCGACAGCGATCTCGTCGTGGGACATGCCCACCGCACGCATCCGCGCCCGCAGTTCATCCTGCTGTACCCGCAGGCCGAGCTTGCTCATGACGCCACCGCACATCCCCTCCGGACCCGAATATTGATCTCTGTGCCCTCTGCGTTGTAACGGGAACCGTTACACCGTAGTCAAACGGTCGCGGGTAGAACAATGATTGGGCTCATCGGGTATCCGTTGATGTTGCGGATGTTATCCGGGTGCATTGTCGAAGACGGCTTCCTTTGCGGCACGCGCAAGCGTGGCCTGGGTGGTTGCTGCGAGTCCGATTCGGTTCCAATGGAAGATTACATGTAGTGCGATTGTCGAGCGTATTCCCCGGGTGAGTTGGCCGTTTTCTCGCAGGGTTCGGAGCGCTCGTCCTGTCTCGTGGAACGCTGTGAGCCAGTCGCCGTCGGTGAGGTCTGCGCGGGCGTCGCCGAGGAGGAGACGACGCACGTCCCGGGTGAAGGACGCCCATATCTGCGGGTCGGGTGGTACTCCGGCGAGGGCGGCGCGCTGCTCAGCTACGCGTGCCCATACGTCGCCTTGCTCGTTGATGTCCAGTCCCGCGGCCCGCATGAGCTTGGTACACAGCAGGAGAGAGCGTTCCCGCCGGTCGGTGCAGCCGTTGCCGAGGGCGGAGAGTAGACGGCGGCTGTCCGCGTGGAACAGCGAGTGGGCTACGTCCATGCTGGCCGGCCCGCCGAAGGCGTGGACCTCCGGTTCGTAGATGTCGTCGGTCCAGATGACGCCTTTCGTGAGCAGGGGATGGAGCGGGTCGGTGGCGTCGCTGTGACGGCCGTCCGCGTTGTCAGCGAGGAGGTAGCGGATACGCCACGGGCCTTTGCGGATGAACCACCAGGAGGTGATCAGGCCGCCTGCCTCGGCCGGCGGGAGGATTTCGGTCAGGTGGGCGATGGCTTGACGCTCCCGCTCAGCGGGGTCCTCGGCGGGGTAGGTGATGTTCACCTGCTTCCAGGGAGTCTCTTCCACGGTGGGCCTTTCCATCAGCGGAGCAGGAGACACGCGTCCCACGAGGTCGTCGTGGTAGCGGTGGTAGCCAGGGCGGCGCCGGCCGATCCGACCAGGAAACCCGAGGGTTCGTCGTCCTCGGCAGCGGCGTGCTGGTGCAGGAGCTGCGGCCGTGTGAGAGGGATCGGGGTGAGGGCATCGGCGGTGATGCTGCGGGCAGTTGCGAGCAGCCCGCCGGTCCCGTGGCACAGGCTCCGGTCGGTGAGGCGGCTCAGCTGCGTCGGGTCGTTCAGACAATCGAGGAAGGCAGTCTCGGCGCGGCGTTGGCGGGCGGGGTCGTGCAGGGCACGGGCGGCGAGTTGCTGGGCGCGGGCAATGCCGGGCGTTCCGTAACACCAGGAAGGTCTGAGCGGGCCCGGTTGGCTGGTGGTGCCGCGGTCGAGGTCGGTGAGTGTGACGATCTGCGGCCACCAGGAGCCGCCGCCGGGCTTCTGCTGCTCCCAGGCGTCCAGCCATCGACAGATCCGTGTGATCGCTTCCGTTTGCCCGTCAACCTTGATGCCGTCGCTGAGAGTGAGGGCCAGGAGGGCAAGCGGGCCGCAGATCCCGTGGGCCATCGAGTGGTTGCTGTGTCCCCCGCTGGGCCCCGCCTTGTTGCGGTTGGGTCCGATGGGGCACCACCAGCCGGGAAGCCCGTTAACGGGCTCGGTGAGCCGTACCAAGTACTCCAGGACATCGCGGAGCAGATCATGGTTGCCGTTGCGGCGCGACGTCACGGCGAGACCGGTCAGACCGCCGATGAGGTCGTATTCGGCCATCAGCGGCCGGTGACGTTGATCAATCCTGGCGTGCGCGGCTTCCAAGCGGTGCCGGACGACCGTGGCGGTGCCCGCGTCCGCGATCGCCATGGCCTCGCCGAGACCGGGCCGGTCGGGGGTCCCGTGCAGGACGAAGGACAGGGCCGGAGCGCCGTAGTAGAGGCTGGCGGAGGGCCCGACGCTGACGCCGTCGGCGACGGCGCGCGTCAGCGTCGCGTTCGCCTGGTCCCAGGTCGCCACTCCGACTGTGGCCTGCTCGATGTGGAGAAGGGCGGTGCCGACCGCGCCGCCGCTGAGGGACTGCCCTGGCTTCATGACGCGCTCCGGGACAACAGGGTGCGGGCGGTGGCGCGGGCTAGGCGTAGGCAGTGACGCTCGGAGGCCAGGTCGACTCCGATCATCCGGGCGTGGTGCAGGTGCAGCAGGTCAGCCAGGACCCGATCGGGATCGAGGCCGTCCTGCTCGACGCGTGTCCGGTAGTCCACCAGTGCCTGACGGAGCCGGACGTCCTCATGCAGCGGGACCATCCGCATCACCTGCTCGCGTCTACCGCTCACTGGTCGGCCGGCAGCTCCTGTCGATGGGCCTCCTCGATGGTCGACATAGTCGAGAAGCCAGGCAGGTCCGTTCCCAGTGAAGCCGTCGGCGATGCGGATCAGTCCGGCTGCAGTTGTAGTCATCCGGTCACCGGATAGGCGCCGGACGGCCGCGTGGGAATCGGCGGCGAACACCGCTTCGGCTGCCGCCAGGGTTTGACCTGTACCGAACCGTGTTTCGGGCCGGTAGGTGTGGATCGTGTAGTCGCGTAGCAGCGCGTCGGTGCGCAGCCGGTCTGCCCATCGCCCGAGCTGCTGGACGGCGGGGCCGAAACTGTCTGCGTTGCGCAGCGAGATGCGTAGCCGGAGGTGGGTCTCGGGCTCGTGGTAGCGGATGAACCACCAGCAGTCCTGACCGGTCTCGTCGTAGCCGACCAGTTCGTTCAACCGGGCGAGGATCTCATCGTCCAGCCCATAGACCTTCGCATAGAGCCATGGCGACAGGCCCGGCTGGTGCTCCACGGTGCTGGCGGTCCGCACCCGGCGCACATGTTTCGGCTCGGTCGGCTGTGCGGCTCGGGTCAGCGTGACGACGAGCTCGTGGGATCTGCCCCCAAGCCATCCGGCCCACCCGGCGGCCTCGGTGAGGACGACGTCGGGCTGCCGGTCGAGTCGGTGGCGAAGGAGCGCGAGGTGGGCGGGTTCTTCGAGATCGATGCAGATGCGGACATCATCGGCGCCGAGCAGAACGGGGGATGGGATCTTGTAGGTTCGCCGTAGACGCTCCCAGGCGTCCTGCCAGTCTGGAAAGGGAGCGCCGCGGGGCGGGAGGCTCTTGGCGGTGATGATCCATCGGGCGGGGTGAAGGATCGACCGGCCGTGCCGGACACGCGGAAGGAAGGGCAGCTCACGGGCGACGGGTCCCCAGGCGAACGGGCAGCAGGGCGCGTAGAAGGCCGTCCAGATCTCGGTCAGGAACCGCGCGAGAGGCTGCTGGCCGTCAGGGAGGTCGACCGCGTTGAACACCATCGGCTCGACCGGGCAGCTGCGAGATAGTGAAAGCAGCCAGAGCCGTCGCGCGTCACCGGTGACCGCCAGGTCGTCAAGATCGAGGGTGGGGTTCTCCTGGTACTCGCCAAGGGGCAGGACCGGCAGGATCGCAGGCACCCTGGCCAAGGCCGTCATCTTCCGGGCCAGTGGCGGCGCCGAGATCTGCGCTGTGATCGCTTCGGGTGTGGCGGTCGGTAGCGCGGCGTATACGCGGCAGAACCGCTCCCGTGCGGCGTCGTCGAGGACGTGCAGGAACCGGCCGGCGGTCACCCCGGCGTGCCGGGCTCCGCTGATGACGGTCAGCGTGAACGCTCCCCGGTCCAAATCGTCCAGGACCTGTGCCGCCAGGCTGAAACGCAGCTCGGTGTGGGGGACCGGCGGCCGATCGCCGACGGTCAGCCTGGCGATCAGGTCGCCGTCGAGGACAACTTCGGCACGGCCATCGAGAGCGGCCTGCTGGGCGATCTTCGTCAGGGTCATGTCACGAGCGGTGAGCAGATGCGGCTCATGCCGGTGGGACCCGCGGTATCCGGCCGGGAGGCCCAGCCCGGATGCTGCGACCAGTTCCCGGACGGGGACTGCCGCGCCCGGCCCATACCGTTCGAGGAACGCCTGGTGATACGTACGCCACCCCGGCATCTCTGGTGCGACCAGG
Source organism: Frankia sp. CeTa3Moorea (assembly GCF_978021225.1). Classification (NCBI taxonomy): domain Bacteria; kingdom Bacillati; phylum Actinomycetota; class Actinomycetes; order Frankiales; family Frankiaceae; genus Frankia; species Frankia sp. CeTa3Moorea. The sequence continues at coordinate 64,551 of NZ_CDXDOR010000009.1, forward strand.
GCGAGGGTCGACGCGGCGAGCTCGACCTCGCGCAGTACCGCCGGAGGCAAGGCCACCGTGCAGTCGACTCCTACATCCACCACGCACCGGTTAGCCGGGTCCGGCAGGTCGGCGTAGTGGGCGAGATGTGCCGCTGGGTCAGCCACGGTCATCGGGGGGCGCACAGCCGACAGCAGCACACGGTGAGCCACCAGGTCTGCCAGCATTCCTTCGATGACCGTCAGCTCGACGGTGGGCGCCTCGACGGCCAGTTTGGCGACCAGGTCGCTGAACCCGATCGGCCGGCGGGCCGCTTCCACTGCCAGCCGCAAGGGACGAGTGAGGTCCACCTCGGCATCCCACAGTCGGCCCTCGGTACTCACGCCCGGGACGACCCATGAACTGCCGCGGGCGAACCCGAGGCAGTTTGTCACGACCGAAACCTTCCGCAGCGTGGCCAACTGCTGCTCAATCTGCTCGGCCTGCTCGCCTATGAACAGCCCGTCCGGCCGGTTCACGATCCGATGATCGTCGCTCCACGCGGGGGCCTGCGCACGGGTGCTGAACTTCACCGGAGCGACGCCCGCGAACAAGCCGAACGGTGTCGCTCTGCTCGTCCAGCGCAGTAGATACTGCGCCAGCGTCTCTACCAGCCGCCGCACCGGTCGCGTCCCGCTTCGGCCCGTCGGCGTTGGCGAGTCGAGCTGCCGCTCCACCTGGGCGGCCAGCTCCGGTGACCCTGTCCGCACCGCATCGGCGAACCCGCCCAATGCCCAGACCCGTCGAAGCCACGTCCGCCAGCCTGCGACATCGTCGCCAGCCAGGTCCGGCCACGGCGGTAATTCCAGATCCGCGGGGATTGTCGTCGTTCTGATTAGTGCCGCGTCCACGGCCTCGTACGCCCGCACCCGCCCTCCGTCCGTGTGCCGTGGGTGTGTGGCCCGGCCTCCTGCGCAGGACGCCGGGCCACACGTCAGGGTCAGCCGTTGGTGGTGCAGGCGTCGCTGCCGGTCTCTCCCGATCCGCACGTGTCGGAGGTGCAGTCCTCCGAACCGGTCGCCGCCGTGGGCCCGGCATCGACGAGCTGGACGTTGAGGCGGAACTCCGAGGTGTCCATCGTGTCCATCAGGGGAAATCCTTTCTAAAATGGATCTTGAAAGCCGTTTCCCCTCCTACGGGGCAGAGGGGCGTCTGCGAGTGGGCTGCTACTTCGAGGGCGGCCAGGTGAAGACGACGCGACTGTGTCTTTTGTTCAGCACCAGTCCTTCCGGAAGGTCGGCGTCAGGCGTGTCGATCGGGAAGACGCACAGTGTCGGACCGGGACGGCCGGCCTCGTCCCAGGCACGGATCTGGCCGGCCATCTGGCTGGCTGCCACGGCCGCGCCGGGGCCGTGAGCGTAGGCGACGTACTCGAACTCGGTCCCGGCCTCGTCGACCTGGCGCAGCTTGCCCCGGTAGGCCAGGGTCGCGCCGTCGACGAAGGCCGGGGTACCCCAGCGCCACGACGGAACCACGAGGCCGCTGTCGATCGCTTCCTGCGGAATGATCATCGAGCCGAAGTCGGGTAGGTGGGTGGCCAGCCACAGGTCGAGGTCGGCGGAAAGACGTCCTCCGGGGACGGTCACCCCCGACCGGGCTTCCCGACGTTCCTGGGAGAACACGTCGGCGACGGCTTCGCCGTCGATGGCCTGCTGGAGTTCGGTGAGCCACAGGCTCACGCCCTCGCCGAGGGCGACGTTCCGACTGTCGCTGGCGCCAACGCCCTGCATGGGCACGAAGCCGCACATCAGGTTGCTGCGGCTGACGAGGTGATTCCCGGAACGCTGAAGTGCCCAGGATCGGGTCATGCCCAGGGTGCGAAGCGGAACCACGAGGGTGCCGCCATCGGCGAGCTGATTGATCCAAGCTGGAGGAACGTCCCACGCGCCGACGGTCACCATGATCAGGTCGTAGGCCCGGCCAGGCTCGATCTCGAACTCGGCGTCAGCACACACGACCTTGACGTCGGTATAGCCCGCCGCGTCCAGACATGTGCGGGCCCTGTCGGTGACGTCCGGGTCGATGTCGACAGTGGTCACTGACCCGTCCGGCCCGGCGATCTCCCGCAGCAGCGCCGCGTTGTATCCGCCGCTGCCGATCTCAAGTATGTGTCGGCCGCCCGCCTGGCCAAGCATCTCCGCGATCAGGTACGGCGCGGACACTGAACTGAGGCTCACGCCGTCCGCGCGGCGCTTAGTGACGACCGCGGTGTCCTTGTACGCCTCGTCCAGGGAGATGCCCGGAAGGAACAACTCCCGCGGAACCGTCCTCAGCGCCCTCTCCACGTCGGTGCGCATCGTGAGGCCCTGGCGCACATGTCCCTTAATGATCTTGTTGACCAGGGTGTCGCGGAGGTTCTCGGCCCTGCTGGTGGTGTCGACACTCATGACGGTGCCCTCCTGTCGATGTGTGCGGACCGCGGCTCGGACGGCCCTCCCGATGCCAAAGATCTTTCTAGGCTGAGTAGATCGGCTGGAGATCCTCCAGTTGCTTTGCTTGGACGCGGGCTGGGCGGGCTGGCGCGCGAGCGTGATCGTCCTGGTGCGCGGGTGGCGCGCACCTCGCAGTGATCAAGATTGGTTGATGCCGTGTGTAGCGCGCCACCACGATGACCGAAGCCGGGAGGCAAGTCATTCCCCCCATCACGAATCTTTTCTTCGGCTCCCAAGAGGCGGCTGACCTGCACAAACAGTGGTTTCGGAGTGCATTTCTCCGGCGCGATCATGTCGATTCGTTCGGCGGGTCCCGCAGAGACTCGATCTCGGTTACCGCTTGACGAGCGCAGTGGACGAAGCACGGCGGCCTACGGCCCCGTCGCCGCTTCCCGGTGGGCTGTCTCGACTGGCCCCGGCTCCACCGACGATGCGGCCGTTTCGATCCATCTGACCCCATTGTTCCGACCGCGCCGTCAGGTAACGGCAGTGCGCGGGCTCGCGGCGTGCGGGGCGTCTACGGGGCCGGCCGGCGTTCATGGATGCCATTGATCAGTTGGTGCTCACCGCCGCCGTAGCGCAGGTCGAAGATCATGGCGGCAGTGTCGACCTGGTAGCGCGCCTTCTCGGTGCTCAGGCCGAACTGTGCCGCCTGGTCGTAGGCGTCCAGCGCCGAGCACAGGTCGATCCATTCTGGCGCCGTCGGGGCGACAGGCGGGTCGAAGGCGGCGAGCAGATCCGCCAGCCGCGCTGGCGGGAGTATGTCGCGCATCCTGGCGAGCAGCACGATCGGGCGGAGCGCGGGTGGGACAGCGTGGGGATGAGGCGACATGCCTGCCGTTTCGTCGTCGCGGGTCTGCGGTCGTGAGGACGCCCCGCCGGAGGAGGCCGGGGCTGATCGCAAGGGGCATGTCCGC
>NZ_CDXDOR010000010.1:0-21366 GCF_978021225.1 Frankia sp. CeTa3Moorea
CCGCCACCCCGGGGCATGACGGACAGCGTTCGAATGGTTTTGTTCCGCCGTGTAAGGGGGTGCGGCGGGGGATACCGTCTCCAGACGAGTGGGGATGGGTCCAAGCGGCTCACGCGCCGCGCTGGTCGGCCCGGCAACGCGCGCACGCGGCGGCCATGTTCGGGCTCGTGTTCCCTCCCTCCGGTGACGGATCCGCCGCTGCTCCGTGAGGCGGACGGCCACGCTCCCGCTGGTCGGGGGACGCGCGGCCGTCCACCGGCGGGCCTATGCGGCTTCGGTAGCGGCACCCTTCCACTCAATGACGATCAAATCCGGGTCGAAGCGGCTGCCCTTGTACCGGGCCTTCTTCACCACGACCGCGTTGATGTAGTCCTCGACGATCGCACGCTGCCGCGACAACGGGTAGCTGTCCCACTCGGCGCGGATGTTCGCGGGACGCGCTTTGACCACCGCGACGGTCGAAACGTGCTTCTTCCGCTCGGCGAGCAACTCCCTTTCCTGGTCCTCGAAGTGCCGAAGTAGATCAAAGTACCGATCCGTGCTGATCTTCCGCTCCTTGTAACCGGCGTTGAGTGCGGCTATCCGCTCCTGCGTGTCGGCAAGCTCGTTTTCCTTCGGCCATGTCGTGTCAACACGGGCCGCGGCCTGGCTAAGCTCCATCTCCACCTTGGCGATAAGAGCAGCAACGACGTAGGCATCGACCTTGGCGCCATCGCGTACGATCTTGGCGCATCCAAGATTCTGCGGGTTGCACCGGTAGGCGTACCCGCGTTCTCCCGGGCGGGGCATGCCCGACATCTTCCGGGTGCACTCCCCGCAACGGGTGATTCCGCTGAGCAGATAGCGGCGGGCGTTGTGACCGGTCCCGGGCTGCTTCCGGCGACCGATCTTCGCCACGACCTTTTCCCACTCGTCCGGCGTGATGATCGGCTCCCACTGTCCGACCACAGGATTCCCGGCCGGGTCCCGGACGATTTCGACGTGTCGGCATGTCTCTCCGGTCTGCGGATTGACCGTCGACACCATCCGGCCACGCCATCCGCACAGACGCGGGTTCCGCAGATACGGCTTGATCGTGTTCACCCGCCACGGCTTCCCCCGGGTACCGGTGATCCCACGCGCGTTGAGATCGCGCACGACCGCATCCAACGGGATGCCCTCGGCCACGTCCCGGCAGACCTGCCGCACGATCGGCGACTCCACCGGATGCAACGTGGCATGATCCTCAGCCCACCCGAACGGACGCGGTCCCGAGCCCGTTGACCCCTCCGCCTGCAACTCCAGATGCTTACGGCGCACCCGCCGTGCGGTGTCCGCCGAAGACTTGTTCGCGCACGCAACCAAGATCCGGGCGGTGAACCGGCCATTGTCCGTCAGAAGATCAAAACCGCCGGTCAGACCCACCACCGGGCGGCGGTGATGCTCCACGATCTCAATCGCGTCTTCCAGGTCCCGGGGATCACGCGCCAACCGGTCCAAGTCATAGACGACCACGCCCTGAATCACACCGGAACGCAGATCGGCCAACATCTGTTCCCATAGCGGCCGGACTACCCGCCACACCACGGTGCCGTCCGGGAGACGTACCTTCCGCTTCTTGTACGCGGACGTGTCATTCTCGTTGTAGACCTTGCCCACCGTGCCACCGACCGAAGTCACCCACGCGCGCTCGTCCGCTTCCTGGCGGCCGGTACCCTTCTCATCCTTGGCCGCGTCGTCAGAGATCCGAAGGTACAGACCCCACACCCGACCATCAAACTCGACCAACGACCGGACATCGACCCCAGCATGCGGGTAAACAGCCGGAACCGGAAGCCTACGAACAGAACCGCCATCTACGACCATCGACATAATCAAAGTATATTTCGGAAAACATCCTCGTACCGATGTCGAGGAACTGGCGGATCCCGACCTCCCCGGCCAGGAACCGGGTCGCCCGCGTCATGAACGCCCGGTTCTCCCGGGCCGTGACGCGGGCATTGGGGAACGCGGCGATGACCTGCTCGGCGGCCTCCCGGTCGGCCGGAAAGTTGTCCTTCCCGCCCAGGTAGTAGTCATACATCCGGGCCGTATGAGGAAGATCCATCCGCAGGTTCACCGGCTCCCGGTCCCCCGTAGTCGCTACCCACGCCGGGTCCCGTGTTTCCGTCACCGCTCCTCCATCCCCTTGCCGCTCGGACGTCCGCTCGCCACTCGGATGATGCCACTCGGATGCCACTGACGAGCACCCTAACGGCACGGGCAGGCACCATCCACAGCAACCCTGGAGAAGGTCCTGCCCTGGAGAAGGCGGCCACTGGAAACGGGCCCGGCAGGGCCCGTCGCCTTTCCCACCCACACCCGGCTACGGAAATGGGAACGTCCCCACCGCTGCAACGCCGGCTCCACGCACCCGAACCGCCCAGTCCAGGCGCGATACCAAAACTTTAGGTTCATGTCCATTCACGGGTGAACCCGTGGTTTTCCCGTCCGGCGATCGCCGGGCGGCCAGCCAGGGGTGGCCAGCCAGGGGCGGCCAGCCGCCATCCCGCTCCTGCACGCAGGCGAGCCGCAGCAACACCGTCAGCAACGGGAGCACCGTCGGCGGACGTGGACGTTCATGCCCTTGAGGTGGTGCCCGCCGGTCTTTCGACGGTGGCGGGAGCTCGGATTCGACCACCGCCCATACTCCTCGCCACGCTCCGCATAAAAAAGAAGATCTAAACCAGGATCTCCTGGAAGAGTGGCTTCGCTCAGGACACTGACCACCCGATTTCCAGCTATTGACTACCCGGAGGGGTGGTGCACTACTCCCCGCCGACTGCAACGCTGTGACTCACTTCATACAACAAGGCAGCGGAAAGCCGATGGGAACCCTTGCCAACGTCGACAACGCTGACACGCTCACCGACCTGTATGCGACGGACGGTGAACCTGTCACGCAGGTCAAGACGGTGACAGCACTGCACGATCAGGCACGGTGTTTCGTCGACCGCCAACCGTCATGATCTTCGCTGGCTGTGCACGCAATACGGCGATCCGGGTTGACACCCCGCCAAGGAGAAATAATGACCCCCGCATACCCGATCACCCACGATAGGTGGTACACGCTGCCGAGGACGCCCGCCGTCGAGTTCTTCCAGGCGAGAACTCGGGAACTTGTCCCGCAGCGGCCAGCCAAATCCGGCAAGACCTTGGAAAAACTGGTCGTAAACCCGAAGTCCCCCCGAATCGCTATGTTTTTCCTCGACGCCGCTGCCCAGCTGGCCACTGCGGCCGCCTGCTTCCGGACCACCCGGCGGGTTCGCGGGACGGAGCGCCGCCGCCGGCGGCTCGCCCGTCTCACCGCTGGCGTGCTGGTCGCCAACCTCGCGACGGCGGCGGCGTTCCTCGCCGGCGGCTTCCTGACTGGCCGCATGTCCCCGAGCTATGCCGTCTTCCTCGTTCTCTACGGGGTGGCCCTGGCCGGGCTACTGTCCCTACCCACCGCACCGGTGGAAGGCCAGGGCGAGAACACCAGGACCGCGCGGCACGGCGGATACTACTGGCATGCGATCACCCTGCTGGACTGTGTGCTGATCGTCGGCTCGATCACCCTGCTGGAGTGGGGGACGACGCTCGCCGCGCTCGTCCCGGCCAGCCCGCCCGACCCCATCCAACTCCTGGCCGCCCTGCTCCACCCGGTCGCCAGCCTGACCCTCGCCACGGCGGTGCTGCTGATCGCCTGCTTCCGCCGGCCGCGTTCCCCGGCGGCGTCGGCGCTGCTCGGCACGGGCCTGCTGATCGACGGACTCACCAGCAACATCTCCGTCTACAGCACCGCGCCGGACAGCCACCACCTTCCCCCCTGGGCCATGATCGTATTCACTTTCGCCTTCATGGTGATCTTCATTGCCGCGCTGCTACCGGCGCACACGCACCCGAACGGCCCCATGCCCGACGGCCTCACGACCGACAGCCTCACCCCAGGCAACCCCCGGGCGGTGTGGACGCACGCCCTGCTGCCTTACGCCGTGCTCGGTGCGGCCGGCCTGCTGATCCTGGGCAAACTGTCGACCGGTGCGCAGCTCGACCGGTTCGAGGCATACGGCATGGTCGGACTGCTGCTGGTGGCGCTGGTCCGGCAAATGGTCACCCTGGCGGAGAACAACAGGCTGCTGGCCGAGGTACGACAGCGCGCACGGCAGCTGCACCATCAGGCGTTCCACGACCCGTTGACCGGCCTGGCGAACCGGGCGCTGTTCACTCGGCGGCTGCAACGAGCCCTCACCCACGACCCCGACAACCCCGACGCCTGCCACGCCGGCGACTCCGGGACGGTGTCCGTCCTGTTTTTGGATCTCGACGGGTTCAAGCGGGTGAACGACACGTTCGGCCATGCCGCCGGGGACGAGCTCCTCAAAATCAGCGCGGAGCGACTGCGGGCGGACACCCGCGCGGTGGACACCGTCGCCCGGCTCGGCGGGGACGAGTTCGCCATCATTCTCGGCAGCGGCGGCGCCGACGCCCGGAAGGTGGGTGAGCGGCTCGCGATGGCAGTCCAGGAGCCGTGCCTGCTGGCCGGGCAGATCTACACCCCGCGGGCCAGCTTCGGCCTGGTCACGCTCGACGGCTCCACCACCCGGCCGGCCAGTCCCGACAGCCTGCTGCACCAGGCCGACCTGGCCATGTACGCGGCCAAGCGGGAACGCGCGGGCAGGCTGGTCGTCTACCGACCGGAGCTGTCCACCCTCCCCGAGCACCGCCACCCGGACCCGCCCAGCCAGGACGACCCGGTGGGCGCCTACGGCCAAGTAGTAGGTCTCATGTGATCCATCTGCCTGCCCCGTTCCGCGCGCGTATCACCGGCCTGGGGGAGAGCGCCCCGTTCAGGTCGGTCGCCGTCTGATCGAGGTATGCCGTGGCGCCCGATGTCGGGGCCGGAGGTGGGCGGCGCTGCGGCGCCGTGGCCGGGTCGAGTTCGCCACGGACGGTCATAATGGCCACCCGCCCTACCCGGCAGGTATCCAACGCCAACCACATCACTTCCTCCGAAACGAATGATCGCCCTCGGGGGGTGGCGGACCTCTTCACCGGGCCGGATCCACCGAGTCGGAGAGGACCGCCGGAACGAGGCCCTCTTCGATCCCGGGGCGCAGGGGACTGGCGGCCGATGACTCGGAGCAACCCCGACGGGGCCGTGGCGGCACGTCGGCGGGGTCCAGTGAGCCGCCCGCTCGACCGTACGGGAGACGAGCCGGCCCAGGCGAGGATTCCGCCGAGCGCCTGCGCGTAGGGCATCATGGCAACGGTGAGGGTCCGGCCCCGAGAAAGAGGAAAGAGCAGCCCGGGCAGGCTGCGCCTGTTCCCGCTTCTCGTGCCCGTGCTCCTCGGCATTCTGCTCATGCACGGCGGCCTGTCCGCGCACGCCGGCCATACCGACCCCGGCACGCACGGGCTCCCCGCGGCCCGGAGCGGATCAACGACGATGCCCAACGCGACGATGCCCAACGGTGGGATGAATCCGCGCTCCGCGCCCGTCCACCTGGCCGGTCTCGATCCGCGGACCAGGGCCACGATGCCGGCCACAGACGCAGGCTACGACGGCCACGACGGGCATGCCGGGCAGCTGTGCCTGGCGTTTCTTCGCCTGGCCGGCGCCCTGTTCATCGCCCTGCTACTCACCCGCGCCGTCCGCTCGGCCTTCGCCGCTCGGAGCCGGCTGCGTGTGGCGTCACCTCGACCTGGACCATCGCCCCCCGGTGGACCGCCACCGTCCCACGCACCCTCACTCGCCTGCCTCTGCGTGCTCCGCCTGTAGACCGGTCGGCTTCCGCCTGCGCGTCCCCACGGACTCCCGCACGGCGAACCCGCACAAGGATCTACCGGAACCCAGCAGACGAGGAACCAACATGAGACGACTCATCCTGCTCATCCCGGCGCTTCTGGCCGCAGCCGTTCTCACCGCGTGCGGCAGCGGGGGAAGCAGCACCGGTGCCACCGGTGCCACCGGCAGCACCAGTGCCACCGGCAGCACTGACCACAACGCCGCCGACGTCACCTTCGCCCAGAACATGATCCCCCATCACCGGCAGGCCATCGAGATGGCCGACCTGGCCGGCACCCACGCCCAGAACCCGGAGGTGAAGACCCTCGCGCGGCAGATCCGCGCCGCGCAGACTCCGGAGATCACCACGATGGCCGGCTGGCTCACGGCCTGGAAGCAGCCCACCGCTCCCCCCGGCGACGACGGCGGATTGGACCCCAGCATGAACGGCCACGGCATGGGCGGCCCCAGCATGAACGGCCACGGATCAGAAACCATGATGCCGGGCGGCACCATGGAGGGAATGATGTCCAGCGCGGACATGACCGCACTGGAGAACGCGACCGGACCCGCCTTCGACAAGATGTTCCTCACCATGATGATCGCACATCACCAGGGAGCCGTCACCATGGCGAAGACGGAAATCCGCGACGGACGCTATACCCCGGCGCAGCAGCTCGCCGAGAACATTCAGAACACCCAGAACGCCGAAATCACGAGTATGCGGAATCTTCTCGCTAAAATCTGAAAGATCTAACCGAGCTGCCTGGTCCGCAGAGGTGGTGGCCGCGACACACCCTCGCGGCCACCATCTCGCGGCCAGCCGGTCGAGTGCTTCAGTCGAGTACTTCAGGGGAGGGAGGATTCGTGGATCGGCGCCGACCCTGACCATCCGGCCGGGTGCCGCGAGGCCCGGGAATCCTCTCCCCTCGGGGGGGGGAGAGGATGTCAACCGTGGAGCTCGATGCGCCGTCCGCGGCCACCCCCGCCCACCCGAGCCTGCTCGCCGTGTTACGGGAATGGGGCCGGATCGGCTGCCTCGGCTTCGGCGGCCCGCCGACACACATCGCGCTGCTGCGCCAGCTCTGCGTGGAGCGACGGCGGTGGCTGACCGCCACCGAATTCGAAGACGCCGTCGCGGTTTGTAACCTGCTGCCCGGACCGGCGTCCACCCAGCTGGCGATCTACTGCGCCTGGCGGCTCCGGGGCCGGCCCGGTGCGCTCGTCGGCGGGATCACGTTCATCGTGCCCGGTCTGATCCTGATTCTCGCGCTGGCGGCGGTCTTCCTCGCCGGCTCGCCCCCGTGGTGGGTGCGCGCCGCCGGCGCCGGGGCGGGTTCCGCGGTCGCGGCCGTCGCCGTCCAGGCCGGCGTCGCGTTGCTGCCGGCAAGCTGGCGGCGGGCCCGCACGGTCAGCCGCCTGCGCTGGCCGTGCTACCTGGCCGCCGGGGCGACGGCCGCCGCCATCGTCGGCCCGTGGCTGGTGCTCGTCCTGCTCGGCTGCGGCGCGCTCGAGCTGGCCGCCCACCGCCACCCTCGGCCCGGCCGCCGCCCTCGGCCCGGCCGCCAGCCGGGAGCTACCGCGCCACCCGTGCCCCTGCTCGCCGCCGCGGCAACCGGCACCGGCGGGCTGCTCGCGCTGACCTGGGTTGCCTTCAAGGTTGGCGCCCTGTCCTACGGCGGCGGCTTCGTCATCATCCCGCTGATGCAGACCGACGCGGTCGACCACTATCACTGGATGACCGCCGACCAGTTCCTCAACGCGGTCGCGCTCGGACAGATCACCCCCGGCCCCGTCGTGCAGACCGTCGCCGCCGTCGGGTACGCGGCAGCCGGGATTGGCGGCGGGCTACTGGCCGCGGCCGTCGCCTTCGGCCCGTCGTTCGCGTTCATCCTGCTCGGCGGTCCCCACTTCGCCCGGCTGCGAGCCGAACCGCGAATCCGCGCCTTCCTCGACGGCGCCGCCCCCACCGCGGTCGGCGCCATCCTCGGCTCCGCCATCCCGCTGGCCGGCGCGCTCGACCGACCCTGGCAGTACGCCACCCTCGGCGGCGCCATGATCCTCCTGCTCCCGCTGCGCCGCGGCGTCGTTCTCACCCTGCTCACCGCCGCCGCGGTCGGGGTGGTCGTCGCCGCCGCCGGCGGGCCTCTCCCTCAATGAGGGAGCAGTCGGTCGGCCTTCTCGGTCTCCTCGACCTTCCCGTTCTTCTCGTCGTCCGTTCGCATTCCCTTCATCGGGAGTCCGGTTCGCCCTGCAAACGTCCTTCACGGTCGCATGCAGCGGCGGCGGCGCGGTAGCGGGGTCACCGACCACCGGAAGCGAGGAGCTGACAATGGATGCCGATTCACCGTCTGGTGCGGCCACGGTCGGCACGTCGCCGGCCTTCGGCGCGTTCGATCCGGCCCGACGTCATGATCCCTACCCCAGCTACCACGCCCTGCGGGAGGCGGATCCGTTCTACCGTCTGCCGCTGGGCGCACAGCAGGTCACGCTGCTCACCCGCTACCAGGACTGCATGCACGTTCTACAGGACGCCGCCTGGGGCCGGGGCGAGGGGAGGACCAACGCCTGGCGTTCCGCCAACAGCTTCGACGGCGGGCTACGGTCGCTCCTCGGCGTGAACCCGCCCGATCACACCCGGCTGCGCAGGCTGGTCAGCAAGGCGTTCACTCCCCGGGTTATCTCCGGTCTGCGGCCACAGACCACCGTCCTGGTCGAGTCGCTGCTCGACGCCGCGCTCGCGGCCGGCGAGGTGGATCTGATCGACGCGTTCGCCCGTCCCCTTCCCCTGAGAATCATCTGCGATCTGCTGGGTGTGCCCGTGCGGGACGAGGAGACGTTCCGGGCCTGGGGAACCGCCCTCACCCGCGGCCTCGATCCGGACTATCTGCTCACACCCGACGAGCTGGCTCTGCGAGGGAAGGCCACCGTCGAGTTCGACGCGTACTTCACGGAGCTGATCGCGGCCAGACGGGCTCGGCCGACCGACGACCTGCTCGGTCTTCTCGTGGCGGTGCGGGAGCAGGGTGACAGCCTGACCGAGGCCGAACTGCTGGAGCTGTGTGCTCTGCTGCTGGTCGCCGGGTACGAGACCACGGTCAACCTGATCGGCAACGCGGTGCTCGCCCTGCTGCGTGACACCGACCAGCTCACCGCGCTGCGGGCCGACCCCGACCTGGCGCCCGCACTCGTCGACGAGACGCTGCGCCACGACCCGCCCGTCCAGTTCATCGGGCGTCTCGCGCTGCGCGACACCGAGATCGCCGGGCGCTCCTTCGCCGCGGGCGAGGTCGTCGTCACCATGCTGGCCGCCGCCGGGCGGGACCCGCAGACCTTCGCGGAGCCGGACCGGTTCGACATCCGCCGGTACGCCGGGCCGACGCCCGCCCCCCGTCATCTCGGCTTCGGGTTGGGGATCCACTACTGTCTCGGCGCACCGCTCGCCCGGCTGGAGGCGGAGATCGCCCTGCAGGCACTCGTGCGCCGGGCCGGTAGCCTCACGCCGGCCACCGACCCTCCCTCCTACCGCCCGCATCTGGTCGTGCGTGGCCTGGAGACACTCCCCATCCGGCTGTCGCCCTGACCATCCGGCTGTCGCCCTATGACGGTGCTGGGCGATGCCCCGCACTACCGTGACGCCCCGCACTACCGCGGCACTCGCATCTATCCGCGGGCTGGAGAGCCGGCGGATGCGACTCGACGACGGGCGATAACGAAACACAATCTCACGATCGATTACTCCGGCGCATGTTCCGGAACCGGCCACGGCGGCTGTTACGATCGGGAAAGTTCGGGCCGACGACCCCATCCGCAGTCCTCCAGAGGAGGCGGTCGAGAATGGCTGGCTTCCAGCCTGCAACGCACATTCCTGAAACCGGGCGCTCTGAAACCAGCTACGGGGCCGATGGATCCACTCCCCGCAGAAAGACGATCAGCAATTCCTACCTGCATCGCCTGCAGCGACGGCACTTCCTGCTGTTCGACGTCCTCCCGATTGCCGGCACCGCCGCCGCCATCGCGTTTCTCGCGGTACATCCGATCGGGGCCACCGAACTCGCCCTGCTCTTCTCGATGTGGCTCCTGACCGGTCTGGGCATCACTGTCGGCTATCACCGGCTCTTCACGCACCGCGCGTTCAAGGCGGCGCCGGCCGCGGCGACCGCGCTCGCGGTACTCGGCTCGATGGCCGGCCAGGGCGGCGTGGTGTCCTGGGTCGCTCTGCACCGGCGGCACCACGAATGCAGCGATCGCGACGGAGACCCGCACTCGCCGAATCTCGCCGGCAACGGTCTGAAGGGCCGGCTCCGCGGCCTGGCCCACTCGCACTTCCTGTGGATGCGCCGCCACGAATATCCCAACGTCGTCCACTACGCGCCGGATCTGATCAAGAACCGTGCGCTGGTCCGGGTGGCCCGCCTCTACTACTACTGGGTGACGCTCGGGCTCCTGCTCCCGGCGCTCGTCGGCGGCCTCGTCTACCAGAGTTGGACCGGGGCGGTGAGCGGCTTCCTCTGGGGCGGTCTCGTACGGATGTTCGTCCTCGAACACGTCATCTGGGGGATCAACTCCTTCCTGCACATGTTCGGCACCCGCCCCTACGAGTCCCGGGAGAACAGTAGGAACGGCGGGATCTTCGCCCTGCTGAGCCTGGGCGAATCGTGGCACAACAATCACCACGCGTTCCCCGATTCACCCTCCTTCGGGCTGCGGTGGTACCGCCTCGATCCGGGTTACTGGCTCATCAGACTACTCGCGGTCAGTGGCCTCGCCTGGGATGTCAAACTTCCGTCCAAAGAGCGGATGGCGGCGAAGAGAATCACCGCCAGAAGATCCGCTCCGAGTACCGCGGTATAAGGAGCGAGCATGGTGGAGCCAAGCAGGGAAGAGATTATCACCTGGTGCCGGGAGTATGTCGCAGGCCTCCTCGAGATACCCGCGGAGGAGGTTGATCCGGACACGGACTTCGATCGGCTGGGAATCGATTCCGCCCTCGCCGTCTCCCTGCTGATCGAGGTTGAGGAACGCTACGGCGTCGACCTGCCGCCCGAGGCGTTGTTCGAGAACCCGAACCTCAACGCGGTCGCCACGTACCTGCACACGCAACTCCCGCGGCACGTGGCATAGTCGTCATGGCCACCTCGGTCGGGCACGATCGGACGGTCGGAGCGGCGGCGGCCATCCGCCACCACTACGACGTCGGAAATGATTTCTACCGGCTCTGGCTGGACCGCTCGCTGACCTACTCCTGCGCGCTGCGGGAAGGCGCGGACGACACCCTGGAAACCGCCCAGGAGAGGAAGCTGCGGTTCCATCTGGACGCGATTCGCGCCGACCGCGCCGAAAGCGTTCTGGACATCGGCTGCGGGTGGGGCTCGATCCTGGGGCGGCTGGCGGAGACGCACCGGGTGCGACACTCCGTCGGTCTCACCCTCAGTGCGGAGCAGGCGGCCTTCGTCCGGTCCCGCGGCTATCCCGGCGTCGAGGTGCGCACGGAGGACTGGGCGCACTACGAACCCGGCACCCGGTTCGACGGGATCATCTCCATCGGCGCCTTCGAGCACTTCGCCGGACCCGACGACTCGCCCGCCGAGAAGATCCGCCTGTACCGGGAGTTCTTCACCCGCTGCCACGGCTGGCTGAACCGGGACGGCGTGTTGTCGCTGCAGACGATTGCCTACGCGAACATGTCCCGCGAGAACGCGAGCGCCTTCATTCAGCAGGAGATATTTCCGGCGGCGGATCTGCCGACGCTTACGGAGATCACCGCCGCGGCGGAGGGCGTCTTCGAGATCCAGTCGGTGCACAACGGTCGGCTTGACTACGCCTGGACGTGCGAGGAGTGGGCCCGCCGACTGCGCCGGCACCGCGAGGAGGCCGTGGGTGTCGTCGGACCGGAGGTGGTCGCCCGGTACGAGCGCTACCTGAAGCTGTCCGCCCTGGGGTTCCGGATGGGAAAGATCTGCCTGCTCAGGCTCGTCCTTCAGCCCTTCGGGAGCGGATACTTCGAGGGCCGCGGGATGCGGGCGGGATGAGCACGCCGATCCGCTTCAACCCCTTCAGCGCCGAGTTCCGGCGCAGTCCGTACCCGCTCTATGCGCGGCTTCGCGGCACGCAGCCCGTCCACCGGACACTGGGCATGTGGGTGCTCACGCGGCACGCCGACGTGCGCGGTGTCCTGCACGACCGGACGTTCAGCGCCGGGCTCATCCCCCAGCTGGTCAGCCGGCAGGCGTCGCGGCTGTCCCGGGACGGCGTGGCGCGGATCGGGCGGCTGGCGACCAAGTCGCTCGTCTTCACCGACAACCCCGACCACGCCCGGCTGCGTGGCCTGGTGAACCGGGTGTTCACGGCGCAGGCGGTCGCCGAGCTGCGCCCCCGCGTCCACGAGGTCGCGGAACGGCTGGTGCGGCGAGCCTGGGACGACGGCGGTATGGACGTCGTCGCCGATCTTGCGGGGCCCCTGCCGCTCACGGTCATGTGCGACTGGATGGCCCTCCCGGGCAGCCTGCGCGAGCGCGTCGGGCCCTGGACGCATGACATCCGGTTCCTGCTCGAGCCGGGGCTGATGAAGGCCGAGGACTTCACCCGGGTATCCGATGTCGTCGAGACGTTCGCGCAGGCCCTGGACGACGTGGTCATCGAACGTCGGTCCCGGCCGGGTGACGATCTGATCAGCCGGCTGCTCGCCGCGCGGACGGCCGGGGGCGACCGGCTCAGCGATGAGGAACTCGTCTTTGTCTGCATCATGTGCTTCGTGGCCGGCAACGAGACCACGAAATCCCTCATCGGCAACGGTCTCCTCGCGTTGCTCCAGCACCCGGATCAGGACGCGCGCCTGCGCCGTCGGCCGGAGCTGCTGAGCGGCGCCGTCGACGAGGCTCTGCGCTACGACAGTCCCCTGCAGCTGACCAAGCGCGTCGCGACGCGCGAGGTCGAGATCGACGGGAGCGGGATCCGGGCGGGCGATCAGGTTCTGCTGTGCCTCGGCGCCGCGAACCGCGACCCCGCGGTGTTCAGCCGGCCGGACGAGTTCGACATCACCCGCGACGCACGAGGGCATCTCGCCTTCGGCCACGGGATGCACGGGTGCCTGGGCGGGATTCTGGCGCAGTTGCAGGCCCAGGTCGCCCTCGAGCGGTTGTACCGGCGAGCCGAACGCCTGGAACTCCTGGTCACGCAACCCGACTGGCAGGATCACAGCTTCATCGTCCGCGGGCTGAAGCAGCTTCCGGTCTCGGTGCGGGGCGTCGGGTGACGGGTACCGGAGTGACGGGTACCGGGGTACCAGGCACCGGCGGGGTACCAGGCACCGGCGGGGTATCAGGCACCGGGGTGACGGGCCGGACGTGGCTGCGGCACGAATCGACGGAGGCCGCCGTGCGGCTCATCTGCCTCCCGCACGCCGGTGCCGGAGCCAGTTCCTTCGCCAGATGGCTGGGGCTGTTCCCGCCGACCGTCGCGGCGGTGCGGGTCCAACTGCCCGGTCGTGAGGACGTGGTGGCCGAACCCGCGCTGCGCCGGGTGCACGATGCCGTCGACGCGTTGCTACCACAGGTGACCCGGCTGATCAACCCGCCCGTGGCGCTGTATGGCCATAGCATGGGAGCACTGGTCGCCTTCGAGCTGGCCCGCGCGCTGAGTGCGGCGGGCGCCCCACCGGTGCATCTGTTCGTCTCCGGCCGCCGGGCGCCGCACCGGCCCGCCAGCAGGGCACCGATCCATCACCTGCCGGACGACGCGCTCGTTGCCGCGCTGAAGACGATGGGTGACACGGGGAGCTCACATCGGAGTGCGGCCTTCCTGCGCTACACGCTACGGCTCACCAGAGTCGATCTGACGCTCAGCGAGGAGTACGCGTACCGCTCCGGGCCCAGGCTGCACTGCCCGATCACGGCCTTCTACGGAACCGCGGACCCGGTTGTCGACCTGGCCGAGATCGAAGCCTGGCAAGACGAGACGGACGCGGCCTTCGCGGTCCACACCTTCCCGGGCGATCACTTCTTCCATCAACGCCACCGGGTGGCCATCGCGGCGCGCATCGCCGCGGCGTTGGAATGAGCTCCGTCGAGCCGCTCCGGGGCGGGAGGGAAAGTCGAGGGAAGGAAAAAGAGTGCCGCACGCGACACTGCTGCCGGAAGTCCTGCAGAACCGCGCCGCCCGCCAGCCGACCAGGCGGGCCTACGTGTTCGTGGATGAACACGAGGCGGAGAAGGCGGTACTGACGTACGGCGACCTGCACGCGCGGGCGCTCGCCGTGGCCGGGGAGCTGATCCGGCACTGCCGGCCCGGCGACCGGGCGCTGCTGCTCTTCCCGCCGGGTCTGGATTTCATCGTCGCCTACTTCGGCTGCCTCTACGCGCAGGTGATCGCGGTCCCCGTCAACCCCCCGCGCAGGAACCTGATTCAGGACGCGACCCGGAGCATCATCAAGGACTGCGAGCCTTCGGCGGTGCTCACCGTCGGCGCGATGGTCGAGCACATCAGGCCCGTCGTGGAATCGATCCGCGGCCCCCTCCCCTGGCTGCCGGTCGACCAGGTGGCGGACGAAACGAACGAGACGGACCAGGCGGGCACGAGCTTCCACCCCCGGCCCTGCCCGCCGGATTCCGTCGCCTTCCTTCAGTACACCTCCGGTTCCACGTCCGACCCGAAGGGGGTCATGGTCTCCCACCGGAACCTCGCCGCGAACCAGGAGATGATCCGGCTCGCGTTCGACCACGATCAGGACTCGACGTTCGTCGGCTGGGCACCGTTCTTCCACGACCAGGGGCTGATCGGCAACATCCTGCAGCCGCTCTACCTCGGGGCGACCAGCATCCTCATGGCGCCGATGACGTTCATCCGGTGGCCCCTGCGCTGGCTGTCGGCCATCTCCCGGTACCGGGCCCACACCAGCGGCGGGCCCAACTTCGCCTTCGATGTCTGCGTCGCGCGGGCCGCCCGGGGGGATGTGCCGGACCTCGACCTCAGCTGTTGGCAGGTCGCGTTCAACGGGGCCGAGCCCATCCGTCACGAGACCCTGCGCCGGTTCTCGGCGATCTTCGCGCCCCACGGGTTCGACGAGAAGGCGTTCTACCCGTGCTACGGCCTGGCCGAGGCGACCCTGCTCGTAACCGGTAGTCGGAAGGGCCGCGGTCCCCGCATCCTCGAGGCGGACGTCGAGGCGCTCGGTCACCGGCGCTATGTGCCGGCGTCGGGCGGACGCGGCCGGGCCCTCGTCGGATCCGGGCTCGTCCTCCCGGAGGAGGAGCTCCGGATCGTGGACCCCGAAACGGGACGCCCGTGCCCCGCGGGCGAGATAGGCGAGATCTGGGTCTCCGGCGACCAGGTAGCGCGGGGATACTGGCGCCGCCCGGAGGCAACTGCCGAGGTGTTCCACGCCGAGTTCGACGGCGAGACCGGCCGGGCCTACCTGCGCACCGGCGATCTCGGCCTGCTGGTCGACGGCGAGGTGTACGTCGTGGGCAGGCTGAAGGACCTGGTGATCATTCGGGGCCGGAACTACTATCCCCAGGACATCGAGCTCACCGTCCAGTCGGCCCACCCCGCGTTGCGCCCCGGCGGGTGCGCCGCGTTCTCGGTTCCCGGTGCCGACGGCGAGAAGCTGGTTGTCGTGCAGGAGATCAGAGACGAGCAGCGCCTCACCGCCGACGCGAGGGACGTCGCCGCGTCGATCCGGGCGGCGGTGACGCGGGAACACGACCTCTCGGTGAACGACCTCGTGCTGGCCCTGCCGGGCCGGCTACAGAAGACCAGCAGCGGCAAGATCATGCGAGCCGCGGCCAGGAACCGCTACCTGGCGGCCGGATTCGAGATCTGGGAACCGGGGATGTCCTCCGTCGCCTGACGGATCCGCCGGTACCCTGGCGGAATGCCTCCGGGAAAACCGGACCGCGGCCCGGCGGCCATGCACGCCGCCGGGCCGCCAGGCCGCGGGCGCGGACCTACCGCCGCAGCGCGGCGGCGGGAACGGACTCGGGTCGGTAGGTAGCGATGATCTTGCAGAAGTCGAACGGGTTCTGCTCGACATAGGTGCACTTCGCCAGGTCGTTCCCGTTGAAGTCGGCGCATTCGGGCAGGCGGCCCTGGTTGTAGTCCCGGGTGGCGTCCCAACCGGAGACAGCGCCGATGTTGTGGGTACGGGCGAACTCCACGAGCCGGCGCATGTGGTCCAGCGTGAAGATCCGGCCGTTGATGTGGCGGCCGAACATCGGGCAGGCGCCGATCCGCCGCCAGACCTTCTGCTCGTCCCAGTCGCGCCAAGCCCCGGCGATGTGCGTGAACATGCCGTTAAGCGCAATCACGCAGCACTCGTAGGCGTCCGAGGGGGCCGTCTGGCCGAACTCCATCAGCATGCCGTTGATCAGCGACGGCTGGATGCCCGCGTCGGCGAGCAGATGCAGCAGACGCACCCCGTCGGGGTTGAAACCCACCAGGCTTCCGGGAGCGCCGTCGACTGGAAGCGTGTAGGAGATCTTCAGGCCGGGGTAGGCCGGGAGCACCTGGGAGATGGCGGCGACATGCCGCTCCAACCCCGCCCGGTTCTGGATGAACGCGCCCTCGAAGTCGAAATCGACGTGACTGACCCCGTAGTTCGCGAGGATCGCCCGATACGTCGCCATAATCTTGGAGACGTCGGTCTCCACATCCTCCAGGGGGACGTTGGACGCACCGCCGAAGGAGAGGATGACCTTCCCGCCCTGCGCGGTGAATGCGGCGAAATCCTCCTTGCCGAAATCGCCTGTCGCGGCCTCTCCGTAACTCGGATAGCCGCCCCAGTAAACCTTCTTGTCGCCGCCCGGCTGCGCCACCAGGAAGCCGACGAAGAAACTGTCGATTCCGGACAGGGAGCCGTATTCGGCGAGCTTCGGGTTCGGCCATGCGGTGTAGTCGACGAAGGGCGCTCGCGGCGCATCCCAGGTACCGGGGTCCGGGAGAGGGGCCGTGGTCGACGCGGCCACCTCCTCGGACAGCTCCGACCGGTTGCCGCTGACGTCGAACGCGCGGACCCGCAGGATGTACTCCGTCAACGAGTTCAACCCCGACACCGTGGCCTCGGCGGCGGTGGTCGGCAGGACACGGGGTTCCCCACCCGGAGTCCGGTAGAACACCTCGTAGCCCGCCACCGCGATGTTGTCCGTGGACGGATCCCAGGTCAGGTGCAGGCTGTGCGGCGCCCAGCCGGTGATGCGCAGCTTCTCCGGCACCGTGGGCGGATCGGTGTCCTCGGGTGGGTTGGCGTTCTCCCCGTTGACCGTGAAGCCGTTCGGCAGCAGGGCGGGATCCGAGCCGGCGCCCGTACCACCGTTCTGCATCGCGAGGGTGAACTCCTGCGATCCCCTCGCCTGGATGATCTTCCGTTCGGGCACCAGGCGGCCGGTGACGACGTCAGTCGGCCGATCAACCGGGTTGAACACCAGTCCGTAAACATTCCGGATGAGCCGGGGCGCGGCGAACGTACAGGATATCTCCGGATCCACCACGTCCTCGGCGGAGTAGTTGGAGATGGTTACCTTGAAGTTGGCCCAATGTTCGGTTCCGTTGGGAAGCCACTCCGCTGACGCGAACACAAGACCTTGCGAATCCGACACAGTCTGTCTCCTCCGAGGGTTTTGTCGGGTTCAGCCGGCATATCAGCGTGGCACCGCGAAGGAGACGTTGCTCCGGACGCGGGACTGATATGACGCGACCCCAAGATATACGCCGCCGTCTCGGTGGACGTGCGGACGCGCCCGTTGGCTCATGGACCATCTTCGGCCGAGCGGGCCTACGGAAATTCTCGGTCGAGAAAGCCCCAAAACCGGAAGCACGGTACCCCTGGAACATTCGAACGCGGCACCCTGGAACACGGCGGTCCGGAACACGGCACCCCGGAGCGGCACAGAACCACGCACCAGGGTCCTGAGGCACCGCGATCCGTCAGCCCATCAACCTATTATGATCGGCGGAGACCGGATCTCGCCCGCCATCCGGACGTGAGCCCGATAACCCCGGTTGCGACGCATCGGAGGTGCCATGTCCACTCCCCCAGGCTCCACACCCCCGGGATCCATGCCGCCCACGGATGGCTTCCACCAGCGGCTGCACCGCGTGACGCCCGCCGGGCTGTCCCGCGACACCGCGCAGACCGCCGGCATGCGCCGGGTCGAGGCGCTATCCGGCAGCACGGTCGGCTCCGTCGACCTGTGGATGGGCCAGACCCACGTCGCCGCGGCGACGAGCTCGGCGAACCATCACCACGGCCGGTCCGAGACGGGCATCTATGTGGTGCGGGGCCATCCGAGCTTCATTTTCCTCGAGGACGGCGAGGAGACCCGGCTCGACACCAGCCCCGGCGACTACATCTACGTGCCGCCGTGGGTGCCTCATCGCGAGGAGAACCCCGATCCCGACGAGGAGGCCGTCGTCGTGATCGCCCGGACCACCCAGGAGGCGATCGTCGTCAACCTCCCCAACCTGCGCTGGGTCGGGCCGGTGGCCACCGGGTCCACCGGGTCCACCGGGTCCACCCGGCGCGACTGGCACACCTACTGACCGGCTACGGCAGGACGGGGCGAGACCGGCAAGGTGGGGACACGGCAGACCAGGCCACCACGACCAACCCCACCACTCATGATCATCCGGTCACAAGACACGCTCCTCCGTCCAGCAGGCGCAGCGCCTTCGACGGACACAGCTCGACCGCTCGGCGCACGGCGTCCAGCCGACCGGCGGCGGCCTCTTCGATCAGGGTGACGACGAGGCCGTCGTCACCCTGATCGAAGACCTCCGGCGCGGTCATCACGCACATCCCGGCGCCGACGCAGACGGCGCGATCAGCGACGATCCTCATGCGCCACCCTCCTGTTCCGCCCTGTCCCACCAGGTGACCGGGTCCCACCAGGTGACCGGGTCCCACCAGGTGACCGAATCTCACCAGGTGACCGGGAGCGCGTGCAGCCCGTGTACGGCGTGATGGGCACGGAACGCTACCTGTTCGTAGGGCACGGCCAGCGCGAGATCGGGGAAGCGGCGCAGCAGCGCGGGGAACGCGATGCGCATCTCCATCCGGGCCAGCGGCGCTCCCAGGCAGTGGTGCACGCCGTAGCCGAAAGCGACGTGGCCGGGAGCGCCACGGGTGATGTCGAGCCGGTCCGGATCCCCGACGAGAGCCGGGTCTCGGTTGGCCGCAGGCAGCGCCAGGAGCAGTTGTTCGCCCGCCGGGATGCGGTGACCGGCGATCTCCACCTCGGTCGTCGTCGTGCGGGGCACGCCGGAGGGCACGATGGACAGCCACCGCAGCAGTTCCTCGACGGCGGGCTCGACCTGGGCCGGATCGTCGCGGACCCCAGCGAGCTGGTTGGGATGGCGCAGCAGCGCCAGGGTGCCGAGAGCAAGCATGTTCGACGTCGTCTCGTGCCCGGCGGCCAGCAGCAGCGAGGCGATGCCGACCAGCTCGGCGGTGCTCAGCTCGTCGCCGTGCTCGTGCACCAGCCTGCCCAGCAGGTCCTCGCCCGGGGCCGCCTGCGCCCGCGTGACCAGCCCGGCCATGTACGCACGGGCCTCACGCTGCAGGGCCAGCCGCTGCTCGATCGGCAACGAGGCGTCGATCTGCCGGCGGGTGCGGTGCTGGAACTCCGCGCGGTCGGAATACGGCACCCCCAGCAGCTCGCAGATCACCAGCGACGGCACCGGAAGCGCGAAGGTCGCGACCAGATCGGCCGGTCGGCCGGCTCGTTCCAGCTCGTCGAGCGCCGCGTCGACGATGTCCCGGATCCGCGGTTCCAACCTGCGCATCCGGCGCACGGTGAACTCCGGGGTGAGCATCCGGCGCAGCCGGGTGTGATCTGGCGGATCGAACGCGAGCATCTGCCCCGCCCGCAGTTCGGCGATTTCCTCATCACTCAGGACGGGACCGCCAGGACCTACGACCCACTGATTGACGTTGCTGAACCTGCCCGGATCCGCGAGTATCTCACGGACGTCCTCGTACCGGCTGACCAGATACGCGGGTACCCCGAACACGGTGACAACGCGGCAGACGCCGTCGGTGTCCCGGGTCCGGACGAGTTCCTCGACCGGATCGAACTGCGCTCGCCGTATATGCAGCGGAACTATCGGTGCCGCGGCCATCGCCTGTCCACCCTTCGTCGTTCACGCGGGACCTCGGACACCGACGACGCTACCATCCACGCGAAAAATAACTGTCGCTCGAACGGGCCGCATCCGGATATCCACCGCCAGAGATAATCCCGAGGAAGAAAACATCCATCAACGAGTGGACCGGCGTTATTCGACGCCGGTCGGTATTGTTTAGTATTGTTTAACAAAATTCATCATAGTTCAATATTATCCGCCGCCTTCAGCTACCCATTTATCACCATCGAGAAGAATGCCACGGTAAATCATCCGCAGAGAGTTCGGCCTTCCCCACGCCAGGCTCACGCCCGAGCGCGGATGATGGTCCGACTACCCGCCGAGCGGGCCTGGGCCGGTCAGATCGACCGAGGCAAGATCCGTGTTGCGGAGGGTAACCGAGACTCCTACAGTTCGGTTGTACCACCGGATGCTGCGGATGCCACGGATGCCGCGCCCTCCGGTGAGTTCCGACCCCGCCCCGCGCCGGCCGATTCCTCGCCACCGGCCGGTGCCCCGCAGCATGCGTCATGACGGGTACCGAGCGACACACATGGGAGCCAGAAGATGAGGGACCGCAGGGAGACAGACGTCGTCAAGCTGGCACAAGAACACGCGGAGCTGCTGCCCGAGCGCATGACCCTGGCTGCGGTCGAGATAAACCGCACCGAGTTCGACCCCACCTTCTACCCGGTCGGCTCGCCGGGCAGCAACAACGCCCAGATCGATAATCATCCGGAGCCGCAGACTGCCTACAGCGACGGAGCGTTCATCAAGACCATCGCCAACAGCTGGAACCGCATCGAGCAGTGGTGAGCTCCGGGCCGATTCTGCTCCTCGCGCCGGTCTCCCTGGCCGGGTAACCGACCACGTTCCCCCGGGGTTGCCAAGGGCACCGTGAATCCGCGGCTACCGGCCGGCCGAATATCCTTCGGTCGGCCGGAAAGCATGCCCTCACCTCAGTCAGATCGATCCGAAAAAGCCAGCCGAAGTTTCGACTGACGCTGGGCACGACCGCACCGTGACACACCCTGTGCAGGTGCTGGCCACCAGGTTAAGCGGTGGCTAGCGTTCCCACCGCCCGAATATCCGAGGCAACTCAGATCGGTGGGAAACAAGGATGAACGATATCACGGGCAACTGCGCCGACGAGCTGAATGGAGAACTGTTCTTGGAATGGGCGGAACTACTGCCCGAGCGAACGACTCTCGCCGCGGTCGAGGTCGGTCGGAAGGAGTTTGACCCAACCTTCTTCCCGGTCGGCTCCCCCTGGTCGAAAATGGCACAGATCGACGCTCATGCGGAGCCGCAGGTCGCCGGTGGATTCCTGCCCATTCTCATCACACTGGTACCGAGCATCAACATCATCATCCAGAGATAACACCGACCGCTTTACCGCTTTACGGCTTTACGGCTACGACCGACAGATACACCGCCGGATTCCTCCGGGGGTGGTCACCCGGCCG
>NZ_CDXDOR010000010.1:21919-60157 GCF_978021225.1 Frankia sp. CeTa3Moorea
ACAACGATGCCGCCGGCACCTTCCGAACCGGACCAGGCGCCCGGGCTCACCGGCGTCACCGGCGTCGCCAGCCTCGCCGATCCGACGGGCGTTCCTGGGCCGGCCGAGGTACCCGCCAGACCGAGCCGGGCCGACGGCCTGGCGCTACTCGGCGAGTTCACCGGGTCGGGCCTGGCCCGGCCCGTCTTCCTGGCCCGCCGCGCCGACGGTCAGGTCGTCGCGCTCACCGAACTGCTCGCGCACATCCTCGAGGCGGCAGACGGCGCCCGCGACGTCGCCGCGATTGCCGACCGGGTCACGGGGGTCTGCGCCCGCCGGGTGAGTGGCGCCGACGTCGCGTACCTCGTGGTGGATCGGCTCATGCCACTCGGCCTGATCGCCAGCGAGAACGGTGTCACTCCGGCGCCCCGGGCGAAGGCGCTGTTCACACTCGCCGCCCGGCACACCCTGCTACCCGCGCCGGCCGTGCACCGAGTCAGCCGAGTGTTCGCAATGTTGTTCCGACCAGCGGCCGTGGCCCTGCTGCTGGCCCTGCTGGTGGCCACCGACGTGTGGATATTCGGCCGGCACAGCGTCCGGGACAGCGCGGCGGAGGTGCTCGCGACCCCGGCGCTGATCCTGGTGGTGGTCGGCCTGGCCCTCGTCGGCGCGCTGTTCCACGAATGCGGGCACGCCGCGGCCTGCCACTACGGCGGTGCCCGCCCGGGAGTCATCGGTTTCGGCATGTACCTGGTGTGGCCGGCTTTCTTCACCGACGTCACCGACTCCTACCGGCTGAGCCGGCTCGGCCGGCTGCGCACCGATCTCGGCGGCATCTACTTCAACGGACTGTTCGTTCTGCTGCTCGCCGGGGCTCTCGCGCTCACCCACGCCGGTGTGCTGGTGACCGCCGTCGTCCTCGTCCACCTGGATGCCATGCGCCAGCTTGCGCCCTTCGTCCGGCTGGACGGCTACTACATCGTCAGCGACCTGGCCGGGGTACCGGACCTGTTCAACCGGATGGGGCCGGCGCTGCGCGCGACGCTGCCACGGCGGCGCAACCGCCTCCCGCGCGGGCGGCATGCCCGATCGGCGGGACGGGCCCGGCCGGACGGGCTGACCCCGCCGGACAACGGGAGCCGACCGGACAACCGGAGCCAACCGGACGGGCTGACCCGGTCGGCCCGGATCGTGGTGACCGCCTGGGCGCTGCTCGCGGCACCGCTGATCCTGGTGAACCTGGTCGTGCTCATGGTCTCGGTTCCGTTCGTGCTTACCCGGACGACCCGGGCCATGTGGGACTATCTCGGGCTGGCGGGCCGGGCGACCCGTGACGGGAAGCTGGTCACCGCATTCGCGGAGGTCGTCTCCGCGCTGCTGGTCTCGCTTCCGGCCGTCGGGATGCTGTTCGTGCTGTTCCTGCTCGCCCGGGGCGTGCTGCGGGCGGTCCGGGCGCACCGGGAAGGCGGCCGACGCGGGTAACGGCCTCCCGCCGGCCGACTCGCCGCACCTCACGCCCATTCGACTACTTTCCGAAACTTACTCTTACTCTGAGAAATCAAAGGGGGATCGAACGCACAGGGAGAACCAGTGACGGGTCAGCAGCAGGGAAGACGGCACGGCAACAAGCAGGGAACGGCGGTCGCCGCGGTCACGACTGCGCTGCTGCTGCCGGCCACCGCCCGCGGTGCGGCGCCCCTGGGACAACCGGCCGGCACGCCTACCGAGGCATCCGCCCAGCACACGCAGGCTCCCCACGGCATCCCCTGGGCCTGGGGCTTCAACGGCTTCGGCCAGCTCGGCAACGGCACCACCACCGGCGCCTCGACGCCGGTCCAGGTCAGCGGCCTGAACCACGTCACCGCCATCGCTGCCGGCGACTACACCGGCTACGCCCTGGCCGGTCGTGACCATGACGGGGTCGTGACCATGACGGGGTCGGCCGGGGATCGCCCCCCACCCAATCAGACGGCGGTGGGCCGGTAGAGGCGGGCGTAGGCACCGCCGTCGGCGAGCAGCTCGCTGTGCGTGCCGTCCTCGACGACCCGGCCGTGGTCCATCACGTAGATGCGGTCGGCGTCAATCACCGTGGACAGCCGGTGCGCGATCACCAGGCACGTCCGCCCCACCGCGAGGCGGTCGAGGGCGGTGCGCACGGCGGCCTCGGAGAGGGTGTCCAGCGCCGAGGTCGCCTCGTCCAGCACCAGCACCCGTGGTGACTGCAGCAGGACCCGGGCGATGGCCAACCGCTGCCGCTCACCACCGGACAACCGGTAGCCCCGTGCGCCGACCCGGGTCGCCAGGCCCTCGGGCAGCCGGTCGAGCAGGGCGGAGAGGCTGGCGGCCGCCAAGGCGGCACGCAGCTCGTCGTCAGTCGCGTCCAACCGGCCGTAACGGAGGTTCGCCGCGATCGTGTCATGGAACAAGTGCGGGTCCTGAGGGACGACGCCGATCATCGTGTGCAGACGATCCGGCGGGATGTCGTCGAGGGGAACCCCGCCGAGACGGATGCCGCCGCGCCGCGGCCGGTGCACGCCGCTGGCCAGATAGGCGATGGTCGTCTTGCCGGCCCCGCTGGCCCCGACGACCGCCGCCGTCGTCCCCGCGGCGACTTTCAGGGTCACCCCGCGCAGGTTCCACGTCGGGTCGCCGTCCGGCCAGTCGCCGTCCGGCCGGTCCTCGGCCGTGGCGAGATCGTAGGAGAACCATACGTCGTCGAACGTCAGGTCGAGTCCCCGGCCGGCATCGAGTCCCCGGCGAGCGGCGGCCGGCGCCGGTTCCGTCCCGGACTGCGGTGCGCGGGGGACGGTCAGCGCGGGGGCCCGGGCCCCTTCGGACCTCAGGCGTACCTCGTCCTGCGGGACGTCAAGCAGGGCGAAGATCCGCCGGAAGGACGCGCCCGCGCCCGCGAGCTCCGCACGCAGGTTGACAGCGGACGACAGCGGTCCGAAGGCCACCAGCAACGCGCCGCCCAAGGCGGCGACCGTCCCGAGCGTGGTACGACCGCTGGAGACCAGCCAGGCCCCCAGCGCCAGCACCGCCGTCATCGTCGCGATGACCCCGAGGTTGACCAGGAACCGGACCCACGACATCAGCCGGGCCTGATCCTCGGCGGCGGCGAACAGCTCGGCGCCCGCCGCGTCGAACCGGGTCTGCTCGTAGTCGACCCGGTCGAACAGCCGCACGTGCAGCGCCCCGGAGACCGACGAGGTGTCGGCGACCTGAGCCATGAGCAGACCGTCGAGCTCCCGCTGGCGGGTGGACAGCGCGGCGAGCCGCCGCCGGCCCAAGCGGACGATCAGCAGCGTGGCCGGCGCGAAGACCATCACCGCCAGGCTCAGACGCCAGTCCAGCACGAAGACGACGATCGAGCCGACGACGATGTCCGCGATCCTGCAGATCACCGCCTGCACAGTGGCGGAGATCGCGTTCTGGGCGTTCAGGACGTCGGTGGACATCACCGTCATCATCTCCCCCTGCTGGCTGCGGGGAAAGAAGGCGAAGGGCAGGCGCTGCAGGTGAGCGTTCACCGTCTGACGGATCCGCACGGAGACAACGCCGCCGAGCCGAGCGATGAGCGCCATGCGCGCCGAGAGCACGCTCGACTCGAACACCAGCACCGCGCACAGCAGCAGGACGGGGACGACGAGGTCGCGCACCTGGCCGGTGGGCAACGACGTGTCGATGAGATGGCGCAGGACGAACGGCCCGGCGGCGACGGCGGCCGAACCGAGAACGGACAGCCCGACGAGAACCGCGACGACCCGGCCCTGGTCGGCGAAAAATCGGACGCTGCACCGCGCCTCGGGCGCGCCGGTCAACCGCGCGAGCGCACGCGCATGCAGGCGGATCGCCCACGACGGGACGGTCGTCTCCGGCAGGAAGGCCGTCTCCGACGGGACGAGCAGCGGCTCACGGATCACGCCGCCGAGGCTATGCCGACGCGCGCCGGGGCGGCGGACCTCCCGCCTGCTGCTGTCCCCCGCGGAGCACGACCCTGACGCCCCACCGCCCTGACGCGAGTCGGGGCGGTGGGGCGTCAGGGACAGACCGACGGCGGTGGCAGAAACCGAAGGGCCGGCCGGGAGAAACCGGGGGGAAGGGATCCGGGGATCACCCGGGATCGTCAACGATTCCCGGACACGGGTCGTTGGACGCGCTCCTCCTCCAGACGCCTGCCTTCCACCGCGCCGGCGCCGAAGCCGGGAATCGCCAGGCCCTCCAGAGAGGCGGGCGGTCGGGAAACGCCCCGCAGCCGGAACCCCATGGCAATCTTGGTCAGCCCGACCGCCAGGGCCGTGAGGCCCACCCACAGGGCCAGCAGCGGCAGCGAGACCCGCTGGGAACCCACCACCCAGAACGCCGCCCCGATCTCCAACGCACCGACGATCAGCGGCATCCACCACTGGGCCGGGGTGGGCCGGCCCTCCGCCGCGGTGGCGTACTGCCCGGCCGCGGCCTGCTGCTCGGTCCGTCGGGCGACGAACGAGTTGACGACGTCGTAGAGACCCTTGGTCAAGAAGAACCAGGCCGCGATCCGGCCCACCGCCTTGACCGTGGGATCCGGCCAGACCAGCGCCACCACCCCGCCGGCCACGAACAGCACCGCGAGCAGCGCATGGGACCAGCGCCAGTCCCGGGCCGTCGCCGCCGCCGCCAGCAGCTCACTCACCGCGCCGAGGAGCAGGACGATCCCGAGAAGCACGGCGATCGACCGCACCGTGGTCAGATCGAACTGCGGAATGGCCAGCGCGAACAGGGCAAAAGCTGCTCCAACGGCGAGAAAACCAAACCAGGGCACATTTGTGGATCTTTCATGTGTACGACGATCTGAGGCAGTTATGTCGCTCACGATCCTATTCTCCCATCGTCGGTCACCGATACAAGGACCATTGCCGTCAGCTGGCGCTCGACATCACGGGTCAACAAGCTGATGCCCGCCACCCGGCGAACCACGCTTATCCGCTGGACATCATTCCGAACCGACGACGACGCCATATCGCCCGCGGCGCTACTCAACTCCTCCCAGCAGGTGGGTGCCGCGCTGGGGCGGGAGGCAGACCCACCGCTGCCGCCACCACACGACAAGATCACCCACAGGCGGCTGTGGCACCGAACGTCATAGATCGATGACGTAGGCGCAGTGAGGGGTAAGACTTAGGGTAGGCTTTCCTTACTTGTACATTGGCTGGGTGACCCATGCAGGCCCGTCCCTCTCAGACTCGACTGTGTTCCTCGCCCGCCACCTTGAACGGCACGGTGACCGCGCGGCCGTTGTCACGGCTGAGGGCCGACTGTCCTACCGCGAGCTGGCGGCACGCGTCGACGCCGCCGCCGGTCGGCTCGGCGCCGGGCGGCGGCTGGTACTCCTCGCGGCGGTCAACACGATCGACGTCCTCGTCCTGTACCTGGCGGCGCTGTCCGCCGGGCACGCGGTCCTGCTGGTGCCGGGTGACAACGCCGCGTCGACCGACGCCCTGATCACGTCCTATGACCCCGACGTGGTGATCCGCCCCGCCGACACGCGGACGCGGATCCGCGTCGAGCAGCGGCGTGACGGCTCGAAGCACGACCTCCATCCGGACCTCGCGCTGCTGCTGAGCACGTCGGGCTCGACGGGCTCACCGAAACTGGTCCGGCTGTCGTACACGAACCTGCAGGCCAATGCCGAGTCGATCGTCGAGTGCCTCGGCCTTCGCCCCGGCGACCGCGCCGCGACGACCCTGCCCCTGTACTACTGCTACGGGCTGTCGGTCGTGCACAGTCACCTCCTGTGCGGGGCCGGTCTGATCCTGACGTCCCTGTCCGTCGTGGACGCCTGCTTCTGGGACCTCTTCCGGGACGGGCAGGGCACCTCGCTGGCTGGCGTCCCCTACACGTTCGACCTGCTCGACAGGATCGGTTTCGACGCGATGTCGCTGCCGCACCTGCGCTACGTCACGCAGGCCGGCGGTCGACTGGCGCCGGACCGGGTGGCCCGCTACGCCGAGCTCGGACGACGCAACGGCTGGGACTTCGTCGTGATGTATGGCCAGACCGAGGCCACGGCGCGGATGGCCTACCTGCCGCCGCACCTCGCGCCGACCCATCCCCACACCATCGGAGTCCCGGTCCCGGGCGGGTCGTTCCGGCTCGAGCCGCTGGCCGAGAGCACCGACAGCACCGACAGCACCGACAGCGCCGGGGATCTGGGGCAGCTCGTCTATTCCGGGCCCAACGTCATGATGGGCTACGCGCGGACGGCCTCGGACCTCGCGCTCGGTCCGACGCTCGACGAGCTGCGCACCGGGGACGTCGCGCGCCGCACCGACGACGGCCTGTACGAGATCGTGGGACGGCAGACCAGATTCGCCAAGGTCTTCGGGATCCGGATCGACCTGCAACACGTGGAGAACACCCTCGCCGGCCAGGGGCTCAGCGCCTGCTGCGTGACCGGCGACGACGCCGTCGACGTGATGATCGAGGGCGACCGGGACGCACCTTCGGTCCGCCAGCTGGTCGCGCGGGCCTGCCGGCTGCCGGAGAACACCGTCCGCGTCCACCGCCTGGCCGCCCTGCCCCGCCTGGCCACCGGCAAACCGGACCTGGTTGCGCTGCAGGAGATCGCCCGCGACGCGCGACCGGCGCGCACGACCGCGCCCACCGGACGGGACGGGCCGTCGGACGGAACAGCCGACGTACGTCGGCTGTTCGCCGAGCTGCTTCACCGCGACGATGTCACCGACGACAGCACCTTCGTGAGCCTGGGCGGCGACTCGCTGTCCTACGTGGAACTGTCACTGCGGCTGGAGGACGCCCTCGGACACCTGCCCGCCGGCTGGCACACCATGGCCGTGCGGGACCTGAAGCCGGCCACGCGACCGAAGCGCAGGGCTGGCGGCTCTGGCGGCTCGATCGAGACCAGCCTGCTGCTCCGCGCGGTCGCGATCGTGCTGATCGTCGGGACGCACGCCAACACCTTCGACACCGTCGGCGGCATCCTCGGGGGCGCCCATCTCCTCATCGCCGTCGCCGGCTACAACTTCGCCCGTTTCCACCTGACCGCGGCGCCGCGGCGCGACCGGGTCCGCGGGCTGCTCCGCAGCATCGCGTACCTCGCGGTGCCGAGCATCGTCTTCATCACCGTACTCGTGCTCGTCATGGACGAACACGGACCCGCCAACATCGTGCTGCTCAACAGCGTGTTCGGGCCGGGCCGCGCGGGCCCGCCCTGGGAGTTCTGGTTCATCGAAGCCCTGGTCCAGATCCTGCTGGTCCTCGCGGCCCTACTCGGCGTGCCGGCGTTCGACCGCTGGCAGCGGCGCCGCCCGTGGGCCGTCGCCGCCAGTGTCCTCGCCGCCGGTCTGCTCACCCGCTTCGACGTCGTGGCCCTACCGCCGGGACCACGCCACACCCAGACGTCGGTGGCGGTGCTCTGGCTGTTCGCGCTGGGATGGGCCACCGCCGCCGCGACCACGGTATGGCAGCGGCTGGCCCTCACGGCGGCGGCGGCACTCACCATCCCCGGGTTCTTCGCTGACGCACGCCGGGAGCATGTGGTGCTCGGCGGCGTGCTCCTGCTGGCCTGGACCACGAGCGTCCGCTGCCCACGCCCGCTACGCCGGCTGGCGGGCCTGCTGGCCGGCAGCTCGCTCTACATCTACCTGACCCACTGGCAGGTGTTCCCCCTTCTGCAGGACGACCATCCGGTCCTGGCGCTGCTGGCCTCGCTCACCGTCGGCGTCGCCGCGTGGAAGGTCTCGTTCCATGCCATGGGCCTTCTCGGCCGGCTCACGGCAGGCGTGCCGATCCCGCTCGGCGCCAGGCGTCTGCTCCGCGGTTCGCCCGCCAGCGCCCCCGGCTTATGCCACTCGTCACATTCCACGGCGCTAAGGTAAGCATGAGTTAACTTCTAGACCGATTAGAGGTTCGAGGTCGGTCGGACGTGTCTGTCCAGGTGGAGTGTTCAGGTGGAGGAGTCCGATGGGTTCGGTAGGAAGAACCTTGGTCGTGCTGGTGACGGCCACCGGCCTGGCCGGCCTGGCCGGCCTGTCAGCGTGCGGCTCGGGGGACGACGGGAAGACGATCACGCTCTACAACGCGCAGCACCAGGACCTGATGCGGGTGATGGTGGACGCGTTCACCAAGCAGACCGGCATCAAGGTCGAGCTGCGTCGCGGCGGCGACCCCGAGCTGGCGAACCAGATCGTCCAGGAAGGCGACAGCTCGCCGGCGGACGTCTTCGTCACCGAGAACTCGCCGGCCATGACGCTGGTCGACCGCGCCGGCGGCTTCAGTAAACTGGACCGGGCCACCCTGGGCCAGGTGCCTGACCAGTACGTCCCGAGCACCGGCAACTGGG
This sequence comes from Frankia sp. CeTa3Moorea, assembly GCF_978021225.1. Classification (NCBI taxonomy): domain Bacteria; kingdom Bacillati; phylum Actinomycetota; class Actinomycetes; order Frankiales; family Frankiaceae; genus Frankia; species Frankia sp. CeTa3Moorea. The sequence continues at coordinate 30,240 of NZ_CDXDOR010000010.1, forward strand.
TCGGTTTCGCGGCCCGGTCGACGGTGTTCATCTACAACCGCGGGCAGGTCGCCAAGAACGAGCTACCCGCGTCGATCATGGACCTGGCGGGACCGGCATGGAAGGGGAAGGTCGGTGTCGCGGCGGCCGGAGCGGACTTCCAGGCCATCGTCAGCGCCGTACTCGCGGTGAAGGGCGAGAGCGCCACCGCCGAGTGGCTCGCCGGGCTGAAACGCAACGCGAAGATCTACGCCAACAACATCGCCGCGCTGCGCGCCGTGAACGCGGGCGAGGTCCCCGCCGCCGTGATCTACCATTACTACTGGTACCAGGACCAGGCGGAGTCGGGCAAGGACAGTAAGAACGTCGACCTGCACTTCTTCGGCCACCGGGACCCGGGCGCGTTCGTCAGCGTCTCCGGCGCCGGCGTCCTCGCGGCCAGCGACCAGCAAGCCGAGGCACAGCAGCTGGTCACCTTCCTCACCAGCGACGCCGGGCAGAAGGCGCTGGTCGACAGCGGTGCCCTGGAGTACGCCGTGTCCGACGCGGTCCCCACGAACCCTGCACTGAAGCCGCTGTCAACACTCGATCCGCCCGACATCGACATCTCGACCCTGAACGGACCAAAGGTCGTCGAACTGATGCAGCGGGCGGGCCTGCTCTGAACGGTCAGCCCACGACGGCGGGATGGTGGGTACGCACCGGCCCGGCGTACCCGCGCCCGCTGCTGCTGGCCTGCGTGCTCGTCGCGCTGCTCGCAGCCGTCCCGCTGTTCTTCGTCGTCGGGTACACGGTCAGCGTAGGCTGGTCGGAGGCCTGGCGGCTGCTGATCCGGCCCAGGGTCGGCGAGCTGCTGGCCAACACCACCAAGCTCGTGACCGGCGGGATGGTGGCCAGTGCCGTCCTGGGCACGGCCGCCGCCTGGCTGGTGGAACGGACGACCCTGCCGGGACGACGGGTCTGGCACGTGCTGCTCGCCGCTCCGCTGGCACTGCCCGCGTTTGTCGTCAGCTACGGCTGGGTCTCGCTGACCGCGGGCGTCGAGGGATACCCGGGCGCCCTGCTGATCGTGACACTCGCCTACTACCCGCTGGTCTACCTCCCCGTCGGCGCGACCCTGCGGGGGCTGGACCCGGCGCTGGAGGAATCCGCCAGGTCACTCGGGCTCGGCCCGTGGCGGACGTTCGCCAGGGTCGTGCTCCCGCAGCTGCGCCCGGCCGTCCTCGGCGGGTCGCTGCTGGTCGGCCTGCACCTGCTCGCCGAGTTCGGCGCCCTGCAAATGCTGCGGTTCTCCACCTTCACCACGGCCATCTACGACCAGTACCTCTCGTCGTTCAACGGCCCGGCGGCGAACATGCTCGCCGGCGTCCTGGTGCTGTACTGTGCGGTCCTGGTCGGCGCCGAGCTGAGCCTGCGCGGCCGGCACCGCTACGCCCGGCTCGGGCCCGGAGCCAGCCGCACCGCGCAACCCGCCCGGCTCGGCCGGCTCACCGCCCCCGCCGTCGCCGGGCTCGGCGCGGTCGTGGTCCTGGCGCTCGGCGTGCCGCTGGTGAGCCTCGTCCACTGGCTGCTGGTAGGTGCCTCCGCCGCCTTCCCCGTCGGCGAACTGGCCGCCGCCGCCGCGACCGCGGCCGGGCTCGGCCTCGTCGGCGCGCTGTGCACCGTCCTGTTGGCGCTTCCGGTGGCGTGGCTCGCGGTACGCCACCCGGGCCGGATCGGGACACTGCTTGAACGCAGCACCTACACGGCCAACGCACTGCCGGGCATCGTGGTGGCGCTCGCTCTCGTCACGGTCTCGCTGCACATCCTGCCGGCCGTGTACCAGACCACCACCCTCCTGATCGCCGCCTACTCGATCATGTTCCTGCCGCGGGCCACGGTGGCGGTACGGGGCGCGATCGCGCAGGCGCCACCCGTCCTGGACGACGTCGCGCATGCCCTGGGCCTGCGCCCGGCGCAGGCCTGGCGGCGGGTCACCCTGCCGCTGATCGCCCCCGGCGTCGGCGCCGGCGCCATCCTGGTGTTCCTCGCCGTGGTCACCGAACTCACCGCGACCCTGCTGCTGTCACCCACCGGCACCGAAACCCTGGCGACCGAGTTCTGGAGCAACGTCCGCGACGTCGACTACGGCGCGGCCGCCCCCTACGCGGGGTTGATGGTGCTGCTGTCGGCCCCGGCGACCTTCCTGCTCACCCGTTCCGTCAGGAGAAGCACGTGACAGCGCTGACCGTCAGCCAGGTCACCAAGCGGTTCGGCGCCACGACAGCCCTCGCCGGGATCGATCTACGAGTGCCCGAGGGCAGTGTGACGGCCGTACTCGGGCCGTCGGGCTGCGGCAAGACCACCCTGCTACGGCTGCTGGCGGGATTCGGCGACCCGGACGGCGGGACGATCGACTTCGGCGCCGAACGGGTGTTCAGCCCCGGTCGCAGCGTTCCCGCCCAGCGGCGGCGGGTCGGGTACGTCCCGCAGGAAGGTGCCCTGTTCCCGCATGTGGACGTCGCGGCCAACATCGGGTTCGGCCTGCCCCGCGCCGAACGCCGATCCGCCGGGCGTGCCGCCGAGCTGCTCGACCTCGTCGGGCTGGACGCGAGCCTGGCCTGCCGGTTCCCCCATCAGCTCTCCGGCGGCCAGCAGCAGCGCGTGGCGCTGGCGCGGGCCCTGGCCCCGCGGCCGTCCCTGGTGCTGCTCGACGAGCCGTTCTCCTCCCTGGACGCGGGGCTCCGCCTGAACACCGCCCGCGCCGTCGTCGAAGCGCTGCGCGCCAACCGGACCACCGCGCTGCTCGTCACGCACGACCAGAACGAGGCGCTGTCACTGGCCGACCAGGTCGCTGTCATGGCCGCCGGCCGCATCGCCCAGACCGGCACGCCCCCGGGCGTCTACGCCGCACCCAGCAACCCGACCGTCGCGGCCTTCGTCGGCGCCGCCGTGTTCGTGCCCGCCGTCGTCACCGGGCTCACCGCCTCCTGCGACCTTGGTGAACTCGCCGTCCGGCCCGGGTCTCCCCAGGGCGAGGCGCGCCTGCTCATCCGGCCGGAACAGATCAGGCTCCTCGCCGCGGCGGACGGCGACGAGAACAAGAACCAGAATGAGAACCAGAACGAAGACCGAACCGAAGACCGAACCGAAGACCGGAACGGGGAGCGGGACAAGGACCGGAACGGGGTGGTCGGCCGGGTCACCGAGGTGCGGTACTTCGGCCACGACGCCACCGTCCAGCTCCGGCTCGACCGGTCCGGCCGCACCGTGACGGCGAGGGTGCCGGGGCACCAGCTCCCCGAACCCGGCACCCACGTACGGCTGTCGATCACCGAACCCGTCACGGCCTTCCCACCCCACTGACGCCAGGCGGGTCACAGCGCCAGGCAGGTCACAGCGTCAGGCGGGTTTGCGGGCCTCGATCAGAAACCGCGTCGCCCAGGTGACGAATGGGCCTTCGGCGCGGATCTGATCGTGCAGCGACCGCAGGCGCGCATGGTACCGCTCGACGCCGAACCCGGGAACGGTCCAGATCACCTTCCGCAGGAAGTAGATGACCGCGCCGACGTCGAGGAACTCGGTCCGCGGGGACTCCATCCGCAGGTCGACGATCTCCAGGCCGACGGCTTCGGCCCCGGCGCGGGCGGTGTCGGGGTGACGGGTACGGGGCGCCAAGGCCGGCAGCGGTCCCAGGAAGTACTCGCTCAGCTCGAGCATGCTCGACGGCCCGACCTGCTGGGAGAAGTAGCGACCACCCGGCCGCAGCACCCGGCCGATCTCCGCCCAGTAGGTCACCACCGGGTGACGGCTCACCACCAGGTCGAACGTCGCATCGGCGAAGGGCAACGACCTGTCGTCGGTGGCCACGACGGCCACGCCGCGGGGACCCAGCCGCGCGGCGGCCCGCGCGATGTTCGGCGCCCAGGACTCCGTGGCCACCGTGCACCCGGCCAGCCGCGGCAGTCCGGCGAGAACCTCCCCACCGCCGGTCTGAACGTCCAGGCCCACGGCGGCCCGACCCATCCGCTCGCCCATCAGCCGGGCGTAGCCCCAGGACGGACGCTGCTCGGTGGCCCGCCCGTCCAACCAGGAGAAGTCCCAGCCGTCCACCGGCACCGACGTCGCCTCAGCAACAAGATCGTCGAACTGACGCGCCATAGGCCGACCATGGCAGCACATCCACGCGGTCGCGAGCGAATTTCCTGCGCCGCCTCGCGGCCACGGTCTCGGTCGGTAGCATGCCGTTCCTTCGCCAGACCGGCTGGATGCGGAAGGGCGGGCGTTTCCCCTCACCGTCACCGAACTCCTTGTTCAGATAGTCCAGGTAGCCGGGCTCGGTGGACTCTCCCTCCACAGCGACATAGACGACCCGCACCTGGCGGGACGTGGAACCCGGTCCGCGATTCAGGTGACGTTCGTCGGCTGACCCGCGCCGGCGGCGCGGCCTCGACTCCCCGCCGTCATGACGCCCACGCCGCGCACTCACGCTGTCGCCTTCGCCTCCTGCCGGGACAGTTCACGCATGATCTCACCTGCGGTGAGCCGCGGGATCCCCCCGTACCGGCCGCGCAGATAGCCACGTTCCAGGTTCTCCTCCTTGCGCGGCTTGGCGTCTTCATCCACCAGGAGCACCGTTCCCTCGTCCAGCACGGTCAGCAGGGGGCCGAGGAAGGCGAACCAGGCATGGGTTCCCAGCGACTCCTCGGTGAGGAAGTCCATGGCGACCTCCCCGCAGTCCGGCGCACGATGCCGAAGCCTTACCTGGCCGGTCTCCGGGTCGACGTCGATTCCGGTCAGGCCGAGATCCGCCACGGCCAGCAGGTCAACAATCCGATCCTGGTATCGGGAGGACGTCTTCGGATCGGTCAGCAGGCGCTGCGTCCACTGGGTGCGGGCGGCGATGTCGGCTCCCGGCGTCACCAGCCACAGGTTGTCCATAAACCAGCGGTGCAGTGCCGAGAGTTGCGGATCGTTGAGGGTCGCCCCCACCGAGAGAAAGAGCGCGTTGGGACGGGTGAACCGAACGAGGACGTCACGCATACCTTTGAATCCGGTTCCCTTAAAAAGGAATTCCTCCCCGCCGTCGTCGGCCCGCCCGGCCTCCCGGTCGAACCAGACGCTGCGTTTTCCCCGCGGGTACGCGTGGAGCCATTCGGCCTCCACGCGTTCGTCGGACAGCTCGAACCCATAGGTATAGCGGATCGGTTCGCTGCCGAGCAGCAGATCTACTTCGAAGAGGCTGGTCTCCTCCCGACTGCCCGGGTCGAGCCCGAACGGTTCACGCGGGACGGTCCCCGGTGCCTTCGCCCAGTCCGCGACGGAGCTGCGCACCGCCTCACGCATGGAGCGGAAGGCGTTGAGGAGGTTCGACTTACCGGACGCGTTGGCCCCGAAGATGCCGAGAACGGGCAGCACGGTCACCGGTCGCCCCCGAGAGCTCAGCGGGGTCGCACGCGCCGTACCCTCGTTGAACTCGGTGCCGATCAAGGACAGCTCATGTTCGTCGCGGATCGACCGATGGTTGGCCACCCGAAAGCGGAGAAGCATGCTCAACCTCCCGGCTGACACGGGCGCTAGCCGCGTCACGAGCGACTCCGCGCAGAAACTCTGCACCTAACAGCCTATGACGCCGGCTATGCTGATGTCAGGCTGTCACCTCACCTTCCCGAAAAATGATCAGAACTATCCAGTCGGAGTGCCCCAAAGGGGCCCGGACAAGGACGGAACGGCAGATGCCGAGGCCTGCGCGGGCAAGGTGTTGGATGAGGAGTTGTGAGCATGCCTGAGCCACCCCGGTCGCAGCGGCTCGACGCGGTGGGTGCGGGCGGAAGAAGTGCCCTCATCCCGGCGGCCGTGCTCTCCTTGGCGGCTGTCCCGCTGGCCGTAGCCTCGGTCGCCGTCGCCGAGTTTCTGCACTGGCGGGCGTCGCGGCAGTTCGGTGGCGGCCGTGGCGGCCGATCCCGCCGCCCGGACGGCCACGGGGCGCAGGCCGTCGTCGTCCTCGGCTTCCCCACTACCCGGACCGGCCGGCTGCATCCCGCTCCAGCGGTGGCGCACCGAGATCGGCGTGCGGTCGCTGGCCCCGGAGGACGGCAGCCGACTGATCTTCACGGGCGCCGGGCGGCCCGGCGGGGTGTCCGAGGCCGCGGCCATGGCCGGCTACGCGCACGACGCGCTCGGCCGGGCGCTCCGCTGAGCCACGGGTAAGCCACGGGTGCCGACGCAGGGATCACTCGCCCGCCACGCCCCGCCAGAGCTTGGCCGCACGGATGAACAACGCGCCGAGCTCGCTCAGGTCAGCGAGCGTAGCTCCCGTTCACCTTGTCGCTGTCACGTTCCGTGTCGTCACGTTCCAGGACGGCCAGCCTGGAACCTCATCTTCACGTGAGGTCAAGGTGCTGTGAACAGGGCACAGGCGGAATCGGACCTCGGCACACGAGGCCGTGATCTCGGCGCGACCGGGCGGGCGCCGGGGGTAGATATCGACGGATCGTTACGAACCGGACATGACGCCGCAGCCCATCTTCGGCACGCTGGGCCGCACTGACCGTTCCGGGAACAGGTGACGAGGAAGCGGATGACCACGTTTTACGAGATCCTGGGCAGGGAGGCCTCGATCGCCGGGGTGGTGGCCACCTTCTACGATCGCATCCTGACCGATCCGGAGCTGGCGCCCTATTTCGCCAACACCGACCTGGCCAGGCTCCGCACCCACCAGGTCGCGTTCCTCGTCGCCGTGACCGGAGGCCCGAAGGCCTACGAGGGTCGTGATCTCGCGGTCGCCCATGCGGGCCTCGCCGTCACCGACGCCGCCTTCGACCGGATCGCCGGGCACCTCATTGCGGCCCTCACCGACGCCGGCCTCGGCGCCGGCACGGTCGCGGCGGTCACGAGCGCCCTGCTACCGCTACGCAGGTCGATCGTCACCGCCTGACCCTCACGTCACCGAACGACGACAGGTCCGCCGGTTGATTCGTACAGTCAGACTTATGACGTCGCCCACGCCTATGACGTCGCCGGCGGGAACCGCCCGGATCGACACCTGGATCTGGTGCGTGCGCCTGGTCAAGACGCGATCGCAGGCGACCGCCGCCTGCCGCGCCGGCCATGTCCGCCTCAACGGCGAGCGGGTCAAGCCGGCCCATCCGGTGCGGGCCGGGGACGAGATCCGGGTGCGCCAACCCGGGCACGAACGGGTCGTCGTCGTCACCCGGATCCTGCACAGGCGGGTCGGCGCGCCCGTTGCCGCGGAGTGCTTCGTCGACCACAGCCCGCCGGTCGCGCGCGAGGTGCCGCCGGTGGTGGCCGTGCGCGATCGGGGCGCCGGGCGGCCGACGAAGCGCGACCGGCGGGCGCTGGAACGCCTGCGCGACCAGCCCCGCTGGCCGGACGCGCGGTAGCGGCGCCGCTACTGGGCGCCCAGTAGCGGCGCCCGGTCAGGCGACGCCTCGGTCGAGAGAGTCCGCAATCGCCCACACACCATGACCATCCTCAGAAACCTCGGGCGGGGTCAAACGGTCGTAGCGACGCCCCGATAGGATGATCGTGATGGCGTCGGTGATCAGGACATCGTCCACCTCGGGCTATCGAGCCCCGTAGTGGCTCGGGAAGGTGGCCCCGGTCAGTACGGCCACCGACCCGGGCCGGGCGTACGCGTACAGATAATCACCGGCCTGGATCTCGTCGGCGTGCATGAGATTCAGTTCCGCCTTCCCGAAGAAGGCGGGCATGAAGAGCGTGGCGAGGAGGAGAATCCCGCCGCAGCCCGCCAGGGCGTGCCGCCGTCGCCACCGCCCGGTCACCGGCGCGACGGCGCAGCACACCAGCGGCGCGCACCAGGGCAGGGAGAACAGGATCGCCCGCAGGATACTTTCGCCGCCGTAACTCTGCCCGAGCAGGATGACGCCCGGTGCGATGCTCAGCAGGATGAGCGGAAGCACCCGGCCGTCACCGCGGTGCAGCCGGCGCAGCCCGCCGATGCCGGCCAGCGCCCAGACCGTGCCGGTCAGGATCAGTCCGGCGGTTTTGGCCAGCTTTCCCGACGAAGGAAGCGGCGGCTCCTCTGACCGGGCGTTCGCGAACGGGTCGGGACTGCTGAAGACCCCGAAATGATCCTGAACATAGGCGAAGTGCGGGATCAGATAGGCGATCGTCAGACCGGCCATGGCGACCACCACCCACCTCGGCCGCACGAGCCCGGCCGCGGTCAGCGCACCGGCCCCGAGGAGGAGCAGGTACGGGGTCAGCTGGTGGCTGACCACCGCCGCCCCGTCCAGGAGCAGCACGACGCCGACCGCCACCGGCAGCGACCAGGTTGGGCCTGGCGGGGCTGCGAAGCGCAGCGGCGGCCTTCTGCTGTGGACTCCGGCGGACCGCACGGCCCGCCGCAGGATGGCCCTCGGCGCGCCGGTACGGAGTTGCCGCAGGAGCACCAGGTACAGGGCGAGGCTCAGCGTCCGGCCGAGGGCCTGGGGGGCGAAATAGTCCTGCCCGACCCAGTTCGTCACGACGAAGACCAGTGCCGCGCCCGCGGCGATCCGCGGCTCGCGAAGCAGCGTCCTGGTAGCCGCCCAGACGAGAAGGGCGTCGATGCCGGTGAAGAAGACTTCGGTCCAAGCGGCGAAGGCGATCGGGTTGGGTCGGCCGGCGAGCGAGCCGAAGACCGCGGTACCGGCGAAGAAGCCGGGCCATCGGTGGTAGATGTCGATGTCGATGTCGACGCCGCCATGCTGCTCGAGATAGCGGACCACGCCGACGTGCTTGTACACCCAGGGGTAGTGCGGAACGTCCAGGATGAGCGGAAGGGTGCCGTAGAGCACGAGAATGCAGGCAAGCAGGTAGGCCACCGCGATGAACGGCTGGAAGCGGGCCCGTCCGACGGCGCCGGCAGCGCCGAGCAGGAGCACGCCCAGGCCGACGTACCAGGCGATGGGCAGTGCCGGCAGGAGACCGTAGTCGGTGAGGTTCTCAACGTGGATCCACCGCAGTGACAGCCCCCAGAGGGTGATGCCGACCGCCAGCGGGGACAGCCATGGAAGGCCCGTCGCGAAGGGGCCTGACAACCGCGCCGGCCGCCGGATTCCGGGGTCCTCGGGCCGTCTTTGACGGACCGAGCGGAGACGGGCCCGAGCAGCCGCCGCGTGGGGCTGGGAAGCCCCGTTCCGGCCGAGCCGAGGATCCGGTATCTCCGGCGGAAGCAGCGGTCTGCCGGTCAACGCCCTCGCACCTTCCCGTCAGCGCGCGGGTCCGCGCGCGGCTGGGCGCGGAGGTCCACGCACAGGCTGTGGATGAGGACCGCACAGCAGGCAAGTCCCACGACGGCCTGCACCACGGCTGGGTGCCACCATCCCGACCAGACCATGAGCATGCTGGTCAGGACGTCGATGGCAAGGCTGATGGCGACGGCAAGCCCGACCCAGGCCGCCGTCCCGTCGACCGGGAACCTGGCCAGCACGGCGGCCCCGGGAAGAAGGAATGCGACGGGGACGGCGAGCAGGACCCGTACCGGAGAATCTGTTCGGCCGACCACAAGAAAGGCGAGCGTCACGGTTACCGCCACAAGCGCCGCCTGCGTTGTTCGGCGGGCGTACACGCTGCTCATGGTTGTGCTCCAGGGGTCGCGGTGGAGATCCGCGGCTCGGGGATGGGCGCCCTGGGAAAGGGTGCGGGGAGAGCACCGGGAGTCGGTGCGTGGTCATGAGGCAGGTCGCAGTGCCGGCGCCGGGCGAGGGCCCGGCTGGCGGCATAGCCGACCGGCCCTCGGGCCATACCGACCAACTCGGTCAAGGCCAGGGACCGGGGATAGTCACGGGATTTGCCGGTGTTCTTGCTGCTGCGTGGGTGGAGAAGATGGTGCAGGCCGCCGGGGACGAGACGGGCGATCTGGAGGCGTTCGGCGGGTTGGGTCGCGATGCGTTTGGTGACCATCGCCCCCAGGCCGGCCCCGTAGTCATACATCTGACGCCGCAGTTCGACAGTGGTCCGCTTGTGCAGGTGGCGGATCAGCGCGGCCGGCTCGTAGACCAAGGCGTGGCCGCTCTGCACCACGGACAGGAAGATGTCGATATCCTCGCCGCCGCGGGCCGCGGTGCCCGTGCCGAGAAATTCGTCGAAACCACCAAGCTGACGCAGCGTATCAGTCCGGAAAGCGCTGTTCGCGCCGCTGCCGAACACGCCCGCGGTATAGGGATAGAGCAGGTCGCCTGATCGATTCTCGGTGCGGTCGAACCGGCGTCGGACGAAGCCCTTGCCGAAGCCGCCGAACTGCTCGAACCACACCTGCGCCGGAGTCGCGAGCTCCAGCGGCCGGATCAGCCCGGTGACGCACGCCACCGTCTCATCGACGACACCCGAGCCGGTGGCGAACCCGGACAGGAGGAACTCCAACCAGCGCGGGTCGACCTCGACGTCGTCGGTGAAGACGACCACCGGTGTGGTCGCGGCGGCCAGTCCGGCGTTGCGGGCCCGGGAAAGCCCCCTCGCGGGCTCGGCGACGTACCGCACCTCGCCGGCCATCCGACCGAGCTGTTCGCGGATGCCGCTGGTGCGCGGCCGGTTGTCGACCACGATGATTTCCTGCGGCGGCACGGACTGCGCCAGGATTCCCGCGAGCGTGGCCGCCAGCGAGGGGGAGGCGACGCAACTTGTCACGACGACGGTGCCGGCGAGTTCGGCGGGGAGCATCGGCCGGCAGACGTCTGACGTCACAACTCCGTCGATCGGGACCGTTTCGGGCACCGCGAGCCCGTCCGCGGTCAGGTGGGCGGCCCCGTCCAGCCACGCCCTGATCTGCCGGTCCGGGGTGTCGACCATCACGGTCAGTCGGGCAAGGGCGAACGGGTCGTCGGCGCCGTGCGACATCATGTTGCGCACCCCGCAGGCGGACGTGAAGCCACCCTGCCCGACGAGCCGCCGGACGGCATGGTCGTAATTGCCGTGGGGGTAGGCGAAGGAGCCCACCGGTGCGCCGATCGCAGCGGTCAACCGGGCGTTGCAGTCGCTGATCTCCCGGCGCGCCTCGGCGCCGCGCAGCATGCCGGCCTGGCCGATCCAGTCGGTGACGACGTAGCAGGTCGCGGTGTCGACCGTCCAACGTCCATAGCTCGCCACCGGATAATCGGTCACCGAGTGGTACAGCAGAATCGGGATCACGGGTACCTCCGACAGGATCGGCTGACGCCGTTCCGTATAGGCACAGATGACCACCGAGAGCCGCGGGCCGGCCGGGAGGGTCATCATGCGTATTCCGTCGCGCCGGTTGTCCTGCGCCGGCCATGGGGAAGGTCACCCGGACTTCGCTGGCTGACGATGGTCGATACCGGCTGACCGGGACGGCTGAGCACCATGCCGTCCCACCTGGCGCTGTTTCGTGACCGAACGGTGAAGTTTTCCGACCATTCGACGAGGATGGTCCGCAGGACGCGCAGACCATCCCGGCCCGCATTCAGGTTGCTCACGCCGTGAAGGCGCTCGTGCTCAAAGCTGCCGACCTCGGTGACCCGCAGGCAGGCCTTGGCCGCGCGGAGGGCGATCAAGGTTTCGATCTCGAAGCCATCGCCATGCCGCCAGCTGCCGTCGGTTTCTCCCGGCGGCAGCCCGAGCATCGGCAGACAATCTCGCCAGAATGCGTTGTAGCCGTAGCACAGGTCGGTGAAGCGGCGGTGGAAGAGCAGGTTGACCAGATGACAGAAGAAGAGATTCCCAAGAGTGCGCAGCAGGGTAATGTCGTTGCTGCCGCCACGGTGGGCGAATCGGGTTCCCTTGACGAAGTCGGCGCCTTGGACGAGGGCCACGAAGAAGGCGGGTATCTCAGCCGGGTCGGCCGAGCCGTCGGCGTCGAGCGTGACCATAATGTCCCCCGATGCCACGGCAAAGCCGCAGGCCATGGCCTTGCCCTTGCCATATCTGTTCTGGCGGACGACGACCACGCCGGGGCGTAGCTCGCGGGCCAGTCGGACGGTGTCATCGGTGGAGTTCCCATCCACCAGGATTATTTCGGCGTCCACCGGAAGTCGGCCAAATACTTCCCGCAGATTCCGCGCCTCGTTGAGCGTCGGAATCACCACGCTTACCGATGGCGAATCACCCGAACCAGACAAGGACGCCCCCCTGGACAGACCTGGATGGCCGGTGGACCACGGTGGAATTTCGTCCTGCCGAGCTTCCGACCACGCGCTCGTCACGCGCCGTGACTCTAAATAATGGATGTTGATAGCTCCGGAATCCCGGGTGCTGGCGTGTCGCCGACGGGGGTCGGGATATTTCCTCATCGTCGGCGGCGGACGGTACGCAACCGGCGGCCCAACCGTTTCCCCGGCCGGTCGGGGCATGGCCAGCGGATGCGCTCACCTAGACACGGGCGCGGCGGCGATACGCGTCCAGACGGGGTGTCCAGACGGGGTTCTGGACGCGCGACCACTGAGGTGCGTACGTTCGCCACGACCGGCGGGTCGCTGGGGCTGCTCACCGACTGGCTCACCTTCGCCGGCTACGGGAGCGGGATCGTTCCAGGTCCAACCCAGCAGCGACTATGAACACCCACTGCCATCCGATGGAGCGGAGAACAACCGATATGGCCAAGGCCGGGGAAACCGCACGACGAAGGCCCGAGGTGCCTGACTCAACCGGAGGGCGGGACGAGGACCCCGCGATGCTCTCGTCGGTGGCGGCCACGCCCCGGGACACAACCATCCCGGCTATTCCGCAACAACGGCAACCAGAGCCGCCGGCAGCCGGGCCGCCGGAGTGGAAGGTCCGGCTGACCGCCAGAATCTTCATCATCGATGCCACGGCAATCACGGTCGCTCTTACCTGTTCCTATGTCCTCCGGTTCGGCATGAATTCGAACCCAACCGTCCACGGGGCGTCATATCTCTCCGTCGCGATAGGTATCGGACTGGGCTGGCTCGCCATGCTCGGCGCCGCCGATACCTATCAGACGAAATATCTGGGCATCGGAACCGAGGAATACCGGCGGATCAGCGTCGCGACGTTCCGACTGTGGGGCACGACGGCGATCCTCTCCTACGTCCTGCGCGCAGAAGTCGCTCGCGGGTTCTGTCTGGTAGTCCTGCCGCTGGGGCTGCTGCTGCTGATTACCGGTCGGATGCTCGCCCGCCGGCGGCTGGTGGCGGCTCGGCGGGCCGGCCGTGCCCGCCACCGAGTTGTCGTCGTCGGTGACCGTAGCACGGTGGCCGAACTCGTCAGCGAGTTCCGATATGAACCCGCGGCCGGATTCGAGATCGTCGGCGCATGCCTACCCCGGCAGGACGACTACTCGGCCGATTATTCTCCCTTTCCCGTCCTAGGTGCCCTGCCGGCGCTGCGGTCCGCCGTCGCCCGCGCCATGGCCGACACGGTGGTGGTCGCCTCGTCCGCGGCGGTCAACATCGAAGCCGCCAAGCGGATCGCCTGGGACCTCGAGGGGACCGGTGTCGATCTCGTCATCGCGTCGAGTATGGCCGGAATCGCCGGGCCGCGGGTGTCCCTGCGGCCGATCGCAGGTCTCCCCCTGCTACACGTGGAGAGCCCGGTCTATACCGGTTGGCGAAAGGTCGCCAAAGACATCTTCGACCGAATCCTTGCCGCCGTGGCCCTCGTTACCCTGTCTCCGCTGCTGCTTCTCGTCGCGTTGACCATCCGGGTCGACAGCACCGGACCGGCGTGGTTTCGCCAGACCCGGGTGGGTAAGGACGGCCGCGAGTTCCAGATCCTCAAGTTCCGGACGATGTACGTGGACGCCGAACGGCGCCGGGCAGCGCTGGAGGAGCGCAACGAGGCTGACGGGCCACTTTTCAAGATTCGCGACGACCCCCGCGTCACTCGGGTCGGACGGACGCTACGGCACCTGTCGATCGACGAGCTGCCGCAACTCGTCAACGTCCTCCGCGGCGAGATGTCGCTGGTGGGGCCGCGGCCGCCGCTGCCGGCAGAGGTCGCTCAATATCACGACTCCGTCCACCGTCGATTCAAGGTCAAGCCCGGCCTGACCGGGCTGTGGCAGGTAAATGGGCGTTCAGAACTGCCCTGGCGGGACGGGGTGCGGCTCGACCTCTACTATGTCGAGAACTGGTCGATCATGCTCGACCTCGCCATCATCGCCCGGACTGTTCGCGCCGTTCTGCGGCGGTCCGGCGCATTCTAGGCTGGCGGAAGGGGCGGATAGCCGGCCCGCCAGTCGGCCCGCCGGGTCCAGACGACGCGCCAGCCGCCGCTCCCGGCGCCGGCCGGCCGGCCGATTACCGTGGCGAGGGCCGCCCGCAGCGCCACCCCGAGAAGCAGCATCGCCAGACACACCGTCCGGCGCCACCCGGTCCAATGGGTCCGCGCCAGTGTCACCTTGCCCGTCATCACCAGCACGTGCTTGTCCGCCCATCCGGCGGAGGACGCACCGCCATGGTGAACCACGACCGCGCCGGGTGTGATCACGGGATCCAGGCCGGCTCGGCGGGCCCGGATCGACAGGTCGACGTCCTCGCCGTACATGAAGAAACGGGGGTCGAAGCCACCGAGCTGCTCGAACAGCGCGCGTGGGATGAGCAACAGGCAGCCCGTCACCACCCCCACGGCCCGAACCGTGTCGCGAGGCCACGGTCCCATTGATTCGGGATCGAACAGGGCCGAACGCCGGAAGGCGGTGGACAGTCCGAGGCCGAAGCACACATGGCTCCAGACGGTCGGGACAGCCCAGCACGACCTGGGGTCGATGGTCCGGTCCGGACCGAGGGTGCGACCGCCGTAGATGCCGTGCCTCGGGTTGGCCCGCGCGAAGTCCAGCAGGTTCGCGACCGCGCCGGGGAGCACCACCGTGTCGGGGTTGAGGAGGAGCAGGTACTCCCCCTTCGCGTGGGAGGCCGCGAGGTTGACCGCCCGGCCGAAGCCGAGGTTCGTCCTCTGCTCGATCAGGTTCACCGCGGGAAACCGATCACGGATGATCGAGACAGAGTCGTCCGTGGAGGCGTTGTCCAGGACGATCATCTCGGTCGCTAGACCGTCGGACGCGGCTACACAGGACTCCAGGCATGCCGCCGTCATGGCGCCGGTGTTGTACGAGACGATCAGGATCGAGACGTCGACGCCCATTTCCCTCTCCAGACCCAGGTAATCTGTGACCCAGGTAATCTGTGTCGGCAGTGGTGGTCCGGCCGTCGGCCGTAACGCTGATCGTGCCAACTGGCCCCGGCCGCCAGTTCCTGCCTCAGCCTAGACGACGGGTTGTCGTTCGGTTGGTTATCCGACCGCGGGCCGGTGGCGTTTCTGGCGCATTCCGGGTCCTCGCAACGCGGGCCAGCATTCCCACCCGGTCCCCGGTCGGCTCCTCGGGGTCAGCAGCTCCTCTGCCAGATCAGTGCCTTTGCGAGGGCGCCCCACTCGTAGGCGATCGCATAAGGCCATTCCCGGAGGCGACGCGGGCCGACCACAGTGACCCGCAGATCACCGTGGAAGCAGCGGCTGATGCGGACACGGGCGCGGGTGTCCTGCGCGCGGCCGGTGACGAAGAGGATCCTGGTCCAGCCATGTCGGGCGGCGAGCTCAGCGGTTGCCCGCGCCTCGCCCCGAGTGGTCACCGGGTGCGGAGAAAAGCAGATCACCTCCACCTTCGGTGCCTCGTGGGCGGAGCACCACCGCATCCCGGGGGTGGACATCACGAGGACGGGAGCGTAACCGGTACGGGCCAGTTCGATCGCCTTGCCGGTTCTGTCCCCCGGACCCGCCAACATGACGATGGCGTCCGCCTGGACGGGCACGTCGGCGGCCGGGAATACGAACAGCCGAAGGGTAAGCGCGGTGAAACCTGCCAGGACCACCGCGAACAGCATCACGATGAGCCGGCGTCGCCCCGCTCGTCCCCACCGGTGGCGCGCAGCCCGGCCCGCCTCCGGCGGGAGGCCGGATGACCGCCGCTCACCGGCCGGCGGTGACGACGCAGCGGAAACCACACCGTCATTCAAACATGCCGGTACCTGACCACGACCGAGGAAATCGTCGGTGCCCGAGGACCCCGGCCGGCCCCGAACCCCCATCTGTCGGTATTTCTCCTGACCACGGATTCTCCGTTTCCCGGGCCGGGCTAGAGGTCTCTCAACAAAGTCGCGAACCGGCGGGCCTGGGCTTCCGTGTTCAGGCGGTGCTCGACGTCCAGGCGGGCGGCCGCACCGAGCGCGGCCGCCCGGTCCGGGTCGAGCACCAGCTGCACGACCGCTTCAGCGAGCGCATCGGTGTCGTAGGGCGGAACGAGAATCCCGGTACGGCCGTGATCGACGTAGTCCCGGATGCCGGGGGTATCGGTCACCACGACGGGACGACCACTGGCCATCGCCTCCAACACGACAGTGACGCCGCTCACGTGAAGATTGGGCCGGAGGCAGACGACCACCATCGATGCGGTCCTGTACAGGTCGCTCACCTCGGGAAGAGTAAGACGGTTCCGACGCCGGCCGAGCCACGGTGGCACGGCCACGTTTCGGGCTGTCACCAGCTCGAGTCTCAGCTCCGCCAGCCTCATCTCCGCCAGCCTGCTCCGCCCCTGGGACAGGCCGCGGACCAACGTTTCGAAGTCGCGGTGCCGGTCATTTCCGATACTCACCACGAGCCCTTTCTCCGGAGGGCTTCCAGAGGGCCGGAAAAATGTGGAGTCGACCCCGAACAGAACGTGCGAGAAACGGCTTTCAGGAATGCCAAGCTGCGTTCGGAGCGGCGGAATCTGGGCGGTGGAAAGCGTAAATATCCGACTGGCCCTTCGCAGGGCACAGCGGGCGATCTCCCGCGAGCCGGGCCGTCGACCGGCGACATCGGCCAGCCAGATCACGCCGGTCACGACGGGTGGGTGGTTTCGCGTTCCCGCCATCAGCGCCGCCGGGACCCCGACCCGCTCGTCCCAGCACAAGGCGACGTCCGAGCTGCGGACCGTTCGACGGGAGGCCGCGGTCTCCACCCACTCATAGCCGCCGAAAATACGTGGACCACGAACGAAGAATGCGTCCCGGGACACCCGCAAGCTAACCGGGGATACTTTCACTGAATAGCGCGCCAACCGGTCGAATCCATACGGAAAAGCGTCCGGAACCTCGCCGCGGCCATGACGCTCGCGCCACTCGTTCGCGTCAAGGCCACCGCTGTAGTGAAGCGCAAGATTACATTCGACCATTGGTCCACCTAAGTTATGATAATTCACGAGAATTCTCATCGCCAGCGCCGGGCGTCACCGCGGGAAGTGTCGTCGGGTCCCCACGCACGCACCCGGTCCGGCCACGATGGTCTACCGTGTGTGCCGCCCGCCTACCTGAATACGACTGCGTCGCGCGGGCCGGCGCCGGCTTGGGGTGATCAGACAGTGGATTTTGTCATGCAACAGTCGGATCGCGCCGACCCGGCGAGCGGAAAAACCCCCGCAGCCCCGGCGCACCATAAGCATGCGCGCGCAAGCGTCGTCATTCCGGCCTATAACGAGGCGGCCGTGATCGGCCGCTGCCTTGACCGGCTCGCCGACGGCGCCGCCCCCGAGGACCTGGAGATTGTCGTGGTCGCCAACGGCTGCTCCGACGAGACCGCCCGTCGGGCCCGCGACCGAGGTGTCCGCTGCGTGGAGACCGCGAAGGCCGGCAAGGCCGCCGCGCTGAACCTTGGCGACGCCGAGGTCACTGCCTTCCCGCGATTCTATGTGGACGCCGACCTGGAGGTGTCCGGCGCCGACCTGCTGCGGGTGGCCGACGTGCTGCGGACCGGCCCGGCACTGGCCGCATCACCGCGCCTGACAATCCATCTTGCCGGCACGAGCCGCGTGGTACGCGACTACTACCGCATCTGGCTGCGGCTGCCCTATGTGCGCAACGGCCGAATCGGTGGGGTCATTGGAGTGAGCGAGCAGGGCCGGACCTATTTCGATCGTTTCCCGGACGCAATCGCGGATGACTTCTTTCTCTATCACCGGTTCGCACCGGATGAGCGATGCACGGTCGACGGCACCTGTTTCGTCGTACATCCGGCCCGGACCGCACGCGACCTCGTTCGACAGAAGAGCCGGGTTTTCGCCGGCAACGCCCAACTGCGCGCCCTCGGGCTGGCGCCCGCGGGCGGTCCCACGAAGGGTGGTCGTGGCCTCGCCGACGGGTCCGTGGACTGGCTCAGGGCGGTCCGCGCCGAGCCCCGCCTGCTCGGCGCGGCGCCGGCGTATCTCGCGGTCTCCACCGTGGCGAAGGTGCTCGCCCGCCGGAAGGTTCGCCGCGGGGATCTCGGCACGTGGGAGCGCGACGGCAGCAGCCGCGGGGGCAGCCCGGCACCATCGCCATCGACGCCGCCATCGCCATCGACATCGTGTCTCTGACCTTGCCTCGGGTCCGGCCACTCATCGGGTCCGGCTACTCATCGGCTCTGGCCACACAGGACCACCGGCCGGCCGGTGTCCGCCCAGACGTTCCCGGCACTGAAGAAAGTGGTCTTACCGGCATCGTCGTTGCCCAGCCGGCAGACACTCCAGCGGAAGCCGCGGCCGAAACGGTTGTCCGTCACGCGGAGGTTCCTGGCAGCGACCACAAGCGTCGTTCCGCCGGCGTTCAACCAATTTTGGTCGATAACCACATCACGGTTACCTCCGTTCGCCCACTCCAGAAAGACGACGGCTGTCTGGGTCTTGTCGTACGGGGAGAGGTCGAGGTTGTTACACACCACACTCAGGTCCCGGACGCCGCGGACCTGGATGCCGTCGGTATGGGCCCCTTTCGGTGGCCTTCGGTCATGGACGTAGTTATGACGGATGGTGACGCCGGAAACCGGTCCGAGCGTGGACGAGATGTGGAAGCCATCGTCGCCACCGGAAAGATTACTGTACTGGATGACGTGACCTGCGCCACCTCTGATTGCGATCCCACTTGTCGCCACGTGATCGATCAGCACATTACTTCCGCGCACGCGGATGCCATCGTGGACGATCGAGTTTCTTATCGTCACGTTGTCGGCGTAGATGTCGATGAGTCCGGAGAACTCCTTGTTCTCCAGCACCTGTCCGGGAGTGGCCAGTTTCCCGGCGGGCATCGGCTGGAACCGGGATCCGGGCGCGGGGCCGGTGTTCGAGGCGTCCGGCTTGCGGTCGCATCCTCGGGCCGCGGCCGGGTCGCCCCCTGGTAGGCCGCGGGTCGCGGCACCGCCATCCGGTGAAACCCCGGCCGGGACAGTGGCCGGGACAGTGGCGGGGGCCGGTGTGCCCGCCGTCCGCGCGGGCCCGTCTCTCGAGCGAAGGGCGACCAGCAGCCCACCGCCCGCCACCAGCGCCACGAGCACCGCCACGGATCCAATCAGGACATACCGGTGTCGATTGGTCAAATCAGCGCGAGCCATCGAATCCTTCCAGGGATATCCCACTGAGCCGGGGGCCGCGCCGTACCGGCCCTTTTCGCGGGTCTGGAGACCCGAGCGGGGAACTCCAGCCGGTCTACGCCTGCACTGCCAGGAGACGGGGCTCGGCGGGCGCGGCCGGGCCGAGGACGAAGTCCAGGAAGGCGACGTGCCGAGCGGACCAACTGTTGTCCGCGACGAAATCCAGCCGGTCAGCCTCCGTGACGGCCGGCCAGGTCAGGACCTCGTTCATCGCCACCACCGGATCGTCCCCCGGGCGCAGCAGCCGGACCCGCCGCCCGATGCCCCGAACCGGGGCAAGGTCCGTGGCGAGGACGGGACGCCCGGCTGCCAGATATTCGTAGATCTTGATGGGGTCCATGGCCTCGGTCAACGGAGTGCTCCGGTGGGTGAGCAGGCACACGTCGGCCGCGGCGATCAGACCGGTCACAGCCGGCCGGGGCAGATGGCCGGGCAACCGCACCGACCGCAGCATCCGCAGCGACCGGACGGAGGCCTCGTCCGGGATGGGGCCGGCCAGAATCACGGTGCCAGCCGACGCCAGGCGGCGAATCATGTCCAGATCGAGGCGGGTGTCGACGGTGCCCGCGTACACGCACCACGGCCGTGGGAGGCGCCGGAGCCAGTCCGGCGGGGACGGCGGGCGCAGCCACTCGGCCGGATCGACACCGTTGTGCACGACCAGCCCGGCACCGGTCGGCCCGGCACCGGTCGGATGGAGGCGTTCCAGCAGCGGCCTGGACACCGCGATGACCGGCAGCCGCCGGCGCCGGATCTCCTCGTAGGCATGCCGGAAGGCCGGATGCCACCGTCGTAGCGGTGGGTAGGTCGCCCAGTCGTCCCGGGCGTAATACATGACCGAGCCGGCCCAGGACATGTCGGCGAAGCCCGCCAGCGGTGGATACATAGTGATCACGACGGGTCGTTTGCAGCCGGCCCGGCCCGCGGCCCGGCCGAGCCTCCTGTCATACCGCCGATAGGCCGCCCGCAGCGACGGCAGCGTCACCGGGTCCTTGCGGCGCCACCGCTGCGGCGACACCAGATGCCCCTCAACGCCACCGGACGGTGGCAGGACGGTGGTCCGGCCGCCCCGCAGCACCGTACCGAGGTGGCTCCGGAACGGCTCGGCCACGACCACGCGCCGGACCCTGGGCGATCGCAGCAGGGTAAGCAGTAGACGATCGGGAGGACGCATGTACGCCCTGATCGCCATGTCCTGGAGCGTCTCGACCGGCAGGGCCAGCACCACGTCCCGCTGGTCCGCCGTGGGGGCATCTTCCATAAGAGTGGACTCCTTCACCGTTGAGCCGTCGGGTTCACCCGTGAGCCGTCGGGCCCAGCGCGTCGTCTCTGCGCGACGACGCCGGAGCAGGCTGCCCCGAGCCGGCGCTCGCGCGCCGGGCACACTGCAGTAGGTCCGCCAACGCGGGTGGGCGTTGTCTCCACGTGATCATGATGTAGGTTGCGGCACCGGCCAACACGCTCGCCAACAGGCACACCGGGCGGGCAAGCCGGAACCCGTGGGTGAGCCATTGGACAGCGGCCATCATGGCGACGGTCCCCGCGGTCGCCACGACGTGCGGCCAGACCGCGGTGACCAACTCGCGCGGCTTCGCGTCCACCAGTCTGAAGGGAATCGCGAAGCCGGGCGGTAGCAGGAGGACGATCACGATGGCGTACGCCGCCGCGACCCCGTTGATTCCCCACGGCAGGCCGGCGAAGTAGCTGCCGAGCATCAGCAGGCCGGAGAAGATTCCCCAGCGCAGCAGCAGGTCGGTTCTTCCCTTCACGTTGTAGAGGACCCCGACGCTGAAACTCACCGACTGGATGCCGCCGATCGGGGCGAGCAGCCAGATGAGCGGCACCAGCCGTTCCCAGCGCGCGCCGAGCACGACCAGGACGACGTCGCGCGCGACGACAGTGAGTCCGGCCATGACCGGAAAACAGACCAGAGCGGCGACCGCGCATGACCGGAAATAGACCCGGCGGATCGCGGCGTGATCGTCCTGGAGTCGGGACAGACCGGCGAACATGACTTCCTGGAACGCCGTGGAAACAGTGCTCACCGGATACATGAGCACCCGCTGCGCCAGGCCATAGTAGCCCAACTGCTGGGCTCCGAGGAAATGCCCGACAATCACCTTGTCGCCGTGCAGCAGAAAGAAGTTGAAGACGCTGAACCCGCTCAGGTTGGCGCTGAAACGCAGCACGGACCTGACCTCGGCGGGGCTGAACGACGCCCTGGGACGCCACGGCGACTGCAGCCACGCGACGAGGGTGGTGACCCCGAATCCGACCAGATAGCCGATGACCAGTGACCACACCTGGTAGCCCAGCAGGGCGAGCAGGATCGAGCAGGCCGCGTTGGCCGCTGTCCCGATGATGTTCGCCGCGGCGACGGCACCGAACTTCATCTCCCGGCGGAGCAGCCACTGCTGCAGGTCACCGAGGCTGGCGAGCAGCAGGCCGAGGCCCAGGACCTGGAGCACGGGCGTCAGCGCCGAGTCACCGTACAGGCTGGCCAGGCCGGGCGCCAGCAACGCCAGCAGGCCCGAGATGACCAGACCAAGCCCGATGTTGAGGAAAAAGACGCTGCTGAGCAGCCGCTCGCTGATCTTGTCTCGTTGGACAACCGCCATGCCGGTCCCGAAACCCCGCAGAATTTCGAGGAACATCACGATGACCAGCGCCATCGTCATGAGACCGAACGCCCGCGGTTCGAGCAGATGAGCCAGGACGACCTGGACCAGCAGGCGGGTGACCTGCACGACAACCTGGTTCACCGACATCCACCGGGCGCCGCTGGCCATCGAACCGCGCGGCGCCCGACGGGGCAGCGACGGCTCCGCCACGGTCTCCCCCGCCCCCAACAGGGCGGACGACCGGGTCACGGCCGGTGGCTGGCTCACCGCTGCCACCCGGAGGCCAGGACCGCCGGTGCGGGGGTCATCCGCCAGAGTGCTCCGGCGCAGCCGATGAGCAGGAACAGCAGGCCGGCAAGCATCGCGAAGCTCAGGGCGTCGAAGGTGAGGAAGCTGACGACCCCGGCCAGGATCGAGGCCATCAACGCCTGGCCGAGTTCCCGGTCACGCTGTTCCCGGGCCCGACGCCGCGCCCCGCGGGCCACCAAGAGACCGACGGCGACCCAGACCAGCAGCACGGTTGTCCCGACGACTCCGGTCTCCAGCACCAAGCCGAGTAGCTGATTGTCAAGGTAGAAGTACTGGTGGGGGGTGAATGTGCCCAGTCCACGGCCGAGGAGCGGCCTTTGCGTGAACAACTTCCAGACCTGGGCGTAGTCCTCGGTGCGGCCGGTCACGCTGGGGTCCGCGCCGGCCCGCAGGAACAGCGAGACGGTCGCCTCGAGCAGACCGGGAAACAGCGTGTGCAGGACGAGGACGGACCCGGCCAGCGCCAGCAGGCCGTTGAGGCGGCGGCGGACCGGCCAGACCGCCGTCAGGGTCAGGATCGCCACGGCGACGCTCACAGCGGTGCTTCGCGAGACGCTCATCGGCAGGACGGCCCCGATGACGGCGACCTGGGCCCAGGCACCGACCCGCGCCCACCCGCGGGCGGCGACGGCGTAGTACAGGGCCAACGGCAACACCACGGCCAGGACAACCCCGAACTCGATCGGATGCACGGCCGTCGCGGCGACCCGCTCGAAGCCAGACCGGACGTCGACGCGATCGACGTCCGGTCTGAGCGACATTCCCGGGGGGACCAGGACGGCGCTGTAGTTACGACCGGTCAGAAACTCGATCCCGCCGATGGTGGCCATGAAGGTGGCGCCCAACACCACCCGGCGCAGCAGGCTGTCCAGCCGGGTCCGGCACCGGATCGCATCGGCGGCCAACAGCGTCACCCCGGCCTGCGCCACGACCGTCACGAGACTGCGATGAGCGGAGCTGACCTCTGTCGCTTCCACCACGCGGGTGAACATCATCGCGAAACTGAGCGTGAGAACCCATACGAGTACCAGCGTCGCGGCTCGCACCGGCTGGAACACCGGGTCGAACCGGGCGCGTCGTGCGGCCTGGTGAACCAGCCAGCCGGCAAGACAGCAAAGGCCGACGGGCACGGTCAGCTTCCCCAACGGCGGGAGCCGGTAGGTCGCCGGCACGGCGAAGAGAACGAAGACCATCAACGTCAGCAGCGTCACCGCGTCCCGCCGACTCGCCAGCAGGGGCACCGCCACGGCCGGGACGGCCAGCACCACGGCCGGCCCGACCGGCCCGAGCACCATCGCCGCCGCTACGGCGGCGGATCCGAACGCGACCGCGGCGAGCACCGGCCCGGCGGCGCCGGGTGCCTGGCCGGCACCGAACGGCCCGGCCCCCGGCGCCGCCCGGCCGGCGAGAGAGCCGGCGGTCATCCGGCCACCAGCCCGCTGGTCACCGGTTCACCTCTCACCGGTTCGCCTCGAACCGCCAGGCGACCCGTCGAGTGCCCGCCATGGGATCTTCGGGGAGTGCGTGCCGTCCGCGCCGGCCCCGGCCACGGCTGGCGCCCGCCCGGGCGGGACCGTAATGCTCCGCCCCTCCCCGTGACCGGGCCCGGCGCCCGGCCTCAGCGTCGACGGCAAGCGCCAGCCCCAGCGCCGCTGCCACGCCGAGGAACGCGACGGTGCCAAGCAGCTTGAGGCTACGGGCGGGCTGCACGCTCGTCAGCGGCGGCTCGGACAGCGGCGCTATCCGGTAACGCTGGTCCGGCGGCACAGCAGACTGCAGATCGTTCGACTTCGCGGTGATCACACGTACCACCTGATCCAGGGTGCGAGTGGCCTCGGTGGGATCGGCGGCCGTGGCCGTTACATCGAGGAATACCGTCTCCGGTTGCACCGAGATCTCGTAGTCACCATGGAATCCAGCCGAACGGATCTCCTCCCGCACCTGCCGAGAGTTCATGATCTTCGACTCCGTGAGAGCCAGCAACTTGAGTGAATCGCCAAAGTAGGAGAGCGGGTTGACGGGCTGCAGGATAAACCCGGAACCGGAGGAGGATGTGGCGAGCTTCTGCTCCACCGACGGGCCGACCACGAGGACCATGGCCTTCGACTGGTAGACAGGCTTGGCGACAGACATCGTGATCCCGATTGCGGCCGCCGTGGCGAGCAGGATCGGAAGCATGACATACCATCGGCGGAACGCCGTTCTGGAGATCGTCACGATGTCCATGTCGGGCTCCCCCGGTAAGCCGACGACGCCGACGGCGAGGCCTGGTCCGCACCATGACCGGAAGGTTCTGTCATTCGGGGCTCCAAGGATTCATGCGCCTGAACCGATCCCATCATCAGCCTGGATCGATTCAATGTAGTCGCCCTGCGCCGCGCCGATATGCAGGCCGACCCGCGTGTCGTCGCGCTACCCGGACCGGTGGGAGGGGGACTTCGCGGCGAGTCGGGTCCCGATTCGGGTCCCGAATGCCATGCGTACCTCGCCGCCCATGTGCCGAGCATGGGGCAATGCCCACTGCCGCCCCAGAACCGCCAGGCAGCGAGCCCGCTCGACCCAGTCGAGCCGGTCGTGGGACAGGATCACGTGAATCATCCGGACGGTCTTCTCCACCATCGGCAGCGACGGTGCCTGCCGGTGCGGGTCAAACCACAGAGCGCGTTCCGCAGCACCCGGGTTGGCATTCATCGAAGTGTTCTCGTGGAAACGCCTGAGAAACAGGCGTTCGGGCACCTCGACAAACTGTCCACCCAGGGCGAGCTGCGCCAGGAGAACCACGTCGGAACCGACGTACTTTCCGATGAGATCCGTCTTCAGGAGCGATTCTGCCCGTATGATACCGAATACCGGATGGTATTCGGTGCGGGTCGACAGGAAGTGTCGCAGACGCTCGTGCGGCGTCGGCTCACACAGGTTCATCCCATCCTCGAAGCCACCGGTCACCGTATCGTTCAGGTCGATGAGCGCCGTTTTGGGGTAGGCCAGGACGGCAGTGGGCGACGCGGCGGTCAGGGCCGCGACGCACCGGCTGACGAACGCGGGGGCGCAGAGGTCGTCGTGGGCGGCCCACTTGAAGTAGGTTCCCTCGGCGAGGTGGACGATCCGGTTGTAGTTCCAGGCCGCGCCGCGGTTCACCGGACTCCGGTGGTACTCGATCCGCGGATCCCGGCGGACGAATTCCCGGCAGATCTGCTCGGTTCGGTCGGTACTGCCGTTGTCGGCGATGACGATCTGAAGGTTCGGGTAGTCCTGCACGACGATCGACTCCAGCGCCCGGGCCAGGAAGTTCTCCCCGTTGAAGACGGGTAGTCCCACCGTCACGAGCGGCCGGGCGGGCGGGCGGGGTGACGGGACACCAGGCCCCGCCTGGCGATCATGCCCCTTGCGTCGGGCCTCACCCTGGGTGCCGCTGTCGACAGGTATGGCCATTCTCCATCGTCCCTCCGTCCGGCCGGAGCCGGACCTCTGCTGACGAGATTGTCAACTACTAAGTGGCACGACCTCCGCGGGCACACCCAGTTCCGCCAACCGGCCGCGCACCTCGTCCAGATACAGCGGATTCGGGAGAAAAACGCGCCCCACCCGCTCCACCGACAAGTCCTCGGGTGCCAACACCGGATGCCCGGTGCCGGGCACGAACAAGCCCCTCTTCCGCGGGTTGAGGTCGACGACTCCCCGCACGGCGGAACCGGCGTCCAACACGTTGAGGAATGCCACCCCCTTGGACCCCGCCCCCCAGACCAGCGCACGCGGCGCGTCCCAGGCGGAATCGGCGGCCGTCGCCAGGTCGGCGAGATGCGCGGACCAACGCCCGACAACCTCCCGGTAGACGTCACCGAACTTTCTGGCCTGGACCACGAACCGGTCCGTCGCCACCACGTCCTCGCCGGCGGCCGGTCCGATCCGACCGGGCGGACGGGCCGGCGGCGCCGTCCTGGCCTCGATCCAGAGGAACTGGTCACCGTAGGACGTCCCGGCGTCGGTGACGGTGAACCCGGCCGCGCTCACCACCCGCCGGAGTCCGGCCGGCGAGAAGTACGACACGTGCGGGTAGATGAAGTCCCACACCCCCGCCTCGCCGAGGACGAAGCCGCCGTTGGGCACCTCGAGATACAGCGATGCGTCCCGGCCGCCCAGCGCATTGCGGATATCGGTCAGGAAGCCCAGTGGATCGGACACGTGCTCAAGGACGTGCCGGCAGACGACAAGATCTGCCGGGAGATGGGAATAGCGCGGACCGTACAGGTCGACCACAAAGGTCACCGCGGCGTTGTCGGCACGTTCGGGGCCGATGTAGGTCGGGTCGTACCCGGTTCCGGCACACAGTCCCCGGGCGCACAACAGGCGCAGGAAGTCCCCCTTGCCCGACCCGATCTCGACAATCTCCCGCCCCACCAGGTTGTGCCGGACGATCAGACGGTCCGCCAACGCCTCGGCGTACGCCCGGAAGGCGGGCGAGAAGTGCAGCGAGTTGTCATACTCGCCGCCGTACTCGACGAGCCCGGCCTCGAACGCGACATTGACCACGGTGCCGCACTCGGCACACAGCGACAGCTCCAGAGCACGGCGCTGCGCGGCCATAGCGGCCTCCCGCGACGGCCACAGCACGCCGGTCATCACCGGCGAACGCTCAACACGTACCAGGTCTTCGAGCGCGGTGCCCTGGCACGCCGGACAGACATTGGTCACCGGACAGACGTTGTTCACCAGACAGACATTGCTCACTCAGACGGCCCTCAGCTCGGTGTCGACACCCAGCCGGGTCAACTCCCCCGCGATCTCGTCACGATAGATCGGATTCATGATGATCAGAAGGTCCGGCCTGTCTTCCCGCAGCCACTCGGACGGGACGATGCGGTGGCCGCTGCCCGCCATGAACATGCCGTGTTTGTGCGGGTTGATGTCGACGGCGTAGCGGACCAGGCCGGCGGCCGGGCCGAGGGTCGCCAGAAACGACACACCTTTGGAGCCCGAACCCCAGATCGCCGCCTTTTCGCCGCGCTGCTGCCCGTGCCGCAGCATCTCGCTCCACCGGTTCAGCGTCGTGGCCACCTCACGCTGGAAATGCCGTACCCCGACGCGCAGGGTGGCCAGGTCGTCCTCGATCGGCAGCGGGTCACCGGCCGCCGGAACGGTGGACGGCCGCGCCTCGATCAGCAGGTACTGGTCGTCATAGTCGAGGGAGACGTCGAGCACCTCGAACCCGGTAGCTCGGAACAACCTCGCCAGCGAACCGGCGCTGAAATAGGAGCAGTGCTCGTAGTACACATCCCAGAACGCCGCCTCCTGCAGCACCCGCAGGACGTCTGGCAGCTCAAAGAGGACCGGGATATCGGTCCGGTCACCGATCGCGGCCCGGATCATTCGCATGAAGTCGCCGACCGGCGCGATGTGCTCCAGGGTGTGCCGGCACACGACGGCGTCGGCGGTCAGGTGCGCATACCGCTCGGAGTAGAGGTCCGTGATCCAGGTCAGCCGGCCGGCAACCGGGCTGGTGATGCGCTCGGGCCGGACACCCGGGTCGATCCCGATGCCGGCGCCGGCACCCTGCTCGACCATGTGGACGAGAAACTCACCCTTGCCGCACCCGATCTCCAGGACCGTCTTCCCGTACAGGTCGTACTTGTCGGTCCAGCGCTTGGCAAGGTCCCGCGCGAACTCCTGAAAGCGGGTGGAGAATGCCTGCGTCTCCTCATAACGGGCGGAATACTGATTCTTGGCCGGATCGAAGGCCGTGTTCATGATGAAGCCGCAGCCCTCGCAGAAGGCGATCCGCAGGTTACCCCTCGGGAACGCCCGGGCCTCGTCCTCGCCGGCCAGCAGCAGACAACTGTGCGACGGGACGTCGTCCTTTGTATAGAAGGAGGTGAGACGGGAACCGCCGCAGGCAGGGCAGGCGCTGGACTGGTCAGTCATGGTACGACCCTCGGTGTCGGAACGGGAAGGATGAACCGGCCGCCCCGCCGCGGGTACGGCGGGTACCGCGGGTACGGCAGGGTACGTCGAGCCGCGGGAGTGGCAGCCGAGCACGCTCATAGCACCCGCATCGGTGCGGCCGACCGCAGGGTGGCGTCGAGCAGACCGTCCGCCATGAGTTGCTGGATGCGCCGGATCCGCTGGAAGCGGGAGCCGATCAGGTCCTCCTTGGTCAGCCAGGCGGCGACGTAGGCCAGGTAGAGCTCCTCGACCCCCTTGCGGACGGTCCACACCGGCCGGAATCCCGGTATCTCCTCGGCGATACGGTCGCAGTCCACCCGGTAGTTCCGCTTGTCCGGCCCGGCCGTATCCGCGAAGACCACCCGGCCGCCCGGCACGACCTCCTCGACGATCGCGGCCACGTCGCGTATCCGATAGTTCTCCGCCGACCGGCCGACGTTGTAGGCCTTGAGGTGGATCTTCTCGCGGGGCGCCTCGCACACGGCGAGCATCGCCCGGGCGATGTCCTCGATGTGTACCAGCGGCCGCCACGGCGTCCCGTCGCTCTTGAGGTAAACCTCGCCGGTCGTCACCGCGTAGCCGGTGAGATTGTTCACCACGAGGTCACCACGCAGTCGGGGTGAGACGCCGTACGCCGTGGCGTTGCGCAGGAAGACCGGGCTGAAATCGTCGTCGGCAAGCTCGGCGAGCTCCCGTTCGGCGATCACTTTTGACTCGCCGTAGGGGGTCACCGGATGAAACTCGGCCGACTCGTCGATGGGCGCGTCTCCGTGCGCGCCATAGAGGCTGCACGAGGACGAGAAGACGAAACGCGGTACGCCCGCGGCCTTGGCGGCGCGCCCGACCAGCAACGTCCCCCGGGCGTTGATGTCATAGGTCACGGCTGGGTTCAGATCACCCAGCGGATCATTGGATATGCCCGCCAGATGGACCACCGCGTCGTAACCCTCCAGATGGGACGGCCGGACGTCCCGAATATCAAGTTTCAACGCCGGCACGAAGTCCGGATCGAGTCCGAGGGTACACCCAGAGAACAGTCCGCTGTCCAGACCCACCACATCGTGCCCGGCGGCCCGGAAGAGCGGGACGAGACGGGTTCCTATATATCCGTCGTGTCCGGTGACCAGAATACGCATCGAGCTCAGTCCCATACCTTCCAGGGCGCACAGCCGCCATCCCACAGCGACTGCAGGAGTTTGCGGTCGCGTACCGTGTCCATACACTGCCAGAAGCCGCCATGCCGATATGCCATGAGCTGACCGTCCTTGGCGAGCCGCTCAAGGGGCTCCTTCTCGAACTGGGTGTCGTCGCCGGCAATGTAGTCGAAAACCTGCGGTTCTAGGACGAAGAAGGCACCGTTGATCCAGCCCTCACCGGCCTGTGGTTTCTCCGAGAACTCCACGATCTGGTCCCCGGCCAGCTCGAGGTGCCCGAACCGGGCGGGTGGCCGCACGGCGGTCAGCGTGGCGATCCTGCCATGCGAGCGGTGGAAGTCGAGCAACGTGTTGAGATCGATGTCCGCTACGCCGTCCCCCCAAGTCAACATGAACGTCCCCGTGCCACCGAGCCAGGGCGCGAGTCGCCTGATACGACCGCCGGTGGCGGTATTCTGACCGGTGTCGACCAGATTTACACGCCAATCCTCCGAGGTGCCCCCGTGCCGTTCCACATCGCCATTCCGGAGCGACACCGTGAGATCACTGGTCAGCGCCGCGT
>NZ_CDXDOR010000010.1:60182-62263 GCF_978021225.1 Frankia sp. CeTa3Moorea
CACCAGCCAGCGTTTTATATATTCTCCTTTATACCCCAGTGCGATCGTAAAATCGGCGAACTGGAAATGGGCGTAGTACTTCATGATGTGCCAGATTATCGGCCGATTCCCGATCTCGATCATCGGTTTGGGTTTGATGACCGTCTCCTCCGCCAACCGGCTTCCCAGACCGCCAGCAAGAATACCGACCTTCATCGTTCCGCTCGTTCCCGGGACCCGGTCGTGTGAACCGGCGCTGCCGAGCCGCCCACGCGGGTCAAGCCGCCCTGGCGAGGGACCGGGATACTGGGGTAGCTGGCCTGGCGACCACGTAGCCGGTCGTGGACCCCGACGTAGCGGGGCTCCGAATACCGCCAGGACAATTCGTTCACAATGCGCTCCCGGCCCCGGGCGCCAAGAGTCCGGCGTCGGTCCGGGTCCGTCAGCAGTTCGGCGAGGGTCCGGGCGAAGTCCGCCACCGTGTCGGAGGGTACGTAGACGGCGGCGTCCTCGGCGCTCACCCGGGTCTCGGTCAGGTCGTAGGCCACCACCGGCAGCGCATAGGCCATGTATTCGAGCGTCTTGGACATGGTGGACACCTCGTTCAGCGGGCTCCGCGGGTCCGGCGACAATCCGACCGTGGCGGTGGACAGATAGTCCCGGATCATCTGGTCGTCCGCCCGCCCGGTGAACTCGACCCAGTCGTCGAGACCGAGCCGGCTCGACTGTTTCCGCAGATCGTCCAGACAGTCACCAAATCCCAGCAGGGCGAAGGCGCAGTCGGTGCGCCCGAGAACGTGGACATAGTGATGTATGGCATCGAGGAGTCGGTCGACACCGTCCTGCGGGCCCATTATTCCCAGATAACAGGCAAGGTGCTGCCGGCCGCGCCGCAACTCGGGACGCTCCGCGGCAGGCTTCATCAGTTCGGGGTCCGGTCCGTTTCGGACGACGGTCACCCGTTCCGATGGCAGCCGCCCCCTGGTCAGGGCCAGCCGCCGGTACGATTCGTTGGTCACGATCACGTGGTCGGCGACCAGCTGGTTCATCCGTTCAAGCAGCAGCAGCGCGCGGAGCAACAGCCCCCCGTCCTTGCCGAACCGTGAGCGATAGAGTTCCGGGCAGAGATCATGATGGTCGAAGACGAACTTCTTGCCGAACGGCTTGTAGAACAGCGCGAGCGCCCAGTACGTGTCCGGCGGGTTACACGCCTGGATCACGTCGAATCCGTGCCGGCGGGCCACGGCGACGGACAGGACAGCGGTTCGCACCCAGCAGTAGCCGAACTCGAAAACGTAACTGAGTACACCCTGGGTCCGGGGTGCGCCGCGATAGGTCCAGATGCTGACACCGTCGACGATCTGGTGACGCCGCTGCCCCGGGCCCCGTGGGCATATTACGGCGACCTGGTAGCCCTGGTTGCGAAGCGCCTGGCATTCCTGCCACGTCCGATGGTCGATCAGAATCGGCAGGTTCTGAACTACGATCAGAACCCGTCCTGCGTCGCCAATGTCGGGAGATTCGGTTGAGTCGGCGTCAGGCGCCGACGTGAGAGTATTCGCAGCCGTAGCCAACGAGATAGTCCCGTCGCGTGTCTGTCCCACATTTTTCTCCCGAAGATGAACGACCCCGTTGCCCGCGGACTGTGGACCCATCCCTCCCTTTCCGCCATGGCGAGGCTAGCGGCCGGCCTGGGCATCACCGGCGATTGAAAAACTTGCGTGTCGCGTCTTGGGGCCGGGCTCGGCCGATTCTCGCCACAGGAACGACAGAACTGACCGTTGGGGGCGGCTTATTCCAGCCATGCTGTTTGACGACGGCAGCCATGGCCGCCATGGATGCCGTGTTCGCGCCTTTAATGCCCGGGTCACTCTCGCGCTTTTTGACGCAAAGCCGCTCCTGGCAGCGGACCGCCAGTGACTTGTCGTGCGTTCCTCGGCTTTCTGGTCAGCTTACCGAATCAGACGGTCATCGAATCAGACGGTCCCGGATCAGACGGTCCCGGATCAGACGGTCGACGATGCGCGGACGGCGAGCAGTCCCAGCGACCCGGCCGCCTCCGTCAGGCCGGCTCGGGCGTCGGGGTGGGCGACGTGGTCGAT
>NZ_CDXDOR010000011.1:0-9761 GCF_978021225.1 Frankia sp. CeTa3Moorea
GTCGGCGAGCCGGCGCTGACCCGGGAATGACCGGGCGTCGGGCCGCGAGGCCATGCCGTCGGCGGGTGTCGGGAATCGGACGCCACGAACTCACCCATTTATCCGCTTTTCAACCGATCTGCGCCGTCCGTCTCTGTCGCGTCCCGTCCGTACACGTTCCCACCCGTGTGCCGGGACGATCCGCGGGACGGTGTTGTCCCGCCTACCGCGGCGCCGTGCCGCCACCTAAAACTACATATGGACGTCATGCCTCTACGCAGAGTGAGGATGATGGCGGACGGCACGCGTCTTGGTGCGGGCGCCCGTTGACCACCCTGGACACCCGTCCCTAGACTTGGGGACGTGCACGAGGGTCCGTGGGTCTCAGACCGAGCGGATCCACTCGAGCGTCGTTATCGTTCCTGACAGTTTCTTCGTTTTTGGCGTTGTTTCTGTCCCTCGGTCCCGGCGGTTCGATCCGGCCCTCGCGCGGACGACCACCCCTAGCCGGAGCCGACCCCTTGACGAGCACCACCGACGTACGACCCGTGGAGACCGTGACCATCTCGCCCAGCCCGACCACACCACAGGTAGCGGTCAACGACATCGGCTCGGCCGAAGACTTCCTAGCGGCCGTCGACAAGACGATCAAGTTCTTCAACGATGGCGACATCGTTGACGGCGTCATCGTCAAGGTCGACCGCGACGAGGTGCTGCTCGACATCGGCTACAAGACCGAGGGTGTGATCCCGTCCCGGGAACTGTCGATCAAGCACGACGTCGACCCGCACGAGGTCGTCAGTGTCGGCGACCACGTCGAGGCCCTTGTCCTCCAGAAGGAGGACAAGGAAGGCCGCCTGATCCTGTCCAAGAAGCGTGCGCAGTACGAGCGCGCCTGGGGCACGATCGAGAAGCTCAAGGACGAGGACGGCGTCGTCACCGGCACCGTGATCGAGGTCGTCAAGGGTGGTCTCATCCTCGACATCGGCCTGCGCGGCTTCCTGCCGGCTTCGCTCGTGGAGATGCGCCGGGTCCGCGATCTGCAGCCCTACGTGGGCCGCGAGCTTGAAGCCAAGATCATCGAGCTGGACAAGAACCGCAACAACGTCGTGCTCTCGCGGCGGGCCTGGCTCGAGCAGACCCAGAGTGAAGTCCGTTCCGAGTTCCTCGCCCAGCTGGCCAAGGGCCAGATCCGCAAGGGCGTGGTCAGCTCCATCGTCAACTTCGGTGCCTTCGTGGACCTCGGCGGTGTGGACGGCCTCGTGCACGTCTCCGAGCTGTCCTGGAAGCACATCGACCACCCGTCCGAGGTGGTCGAGGTCGGCCAGGAGGTCACCGTCGAGGTCCTCGACGTCGACCTGGACCGCGAGCGGGTCTCGCTGTCGCTGAAGGCGACGCAGGAAGACCCGTGGCGTCAGTTCGCCCGGACCCACGCGATCGGTCAGGTCGTCCCGGGCCGGGTCACGAAGCTGGTGCCGTTCGGTGCGTTCGTCCGGGTGGACGAGGGCATCGAGGGTCTGGTCCACATCTCCGAGCTGGCCGAGCGGCACGTGGAGATCCCCGAGCAGGTCGTGAACGTCGGTGACGAGATCCTGGTGAAGGTCATCGACATCGACCTCGACCGCCGCCGCATCAGCCTGTCGCTCAAGCAGGCGAACGAGGCGGGAGGGCTGGCTGCCGACGGCGAGGCGTTCGACCCGAGCCAGTACGGCATGGAAGCCAAGTACGACGAGCAGGGTAACTACGTCTACCCCGAAGGCTTCGACCCCGAGACCGGGGAATGGCTCGAAGGTTACGAGGAGCAGCAGGCGGAATGGGAGCGGCAATACGCCGAGGCCCAGGCCCGCTTCGAGGCGCACCAGGCCCAGATCCGGGCCGCGCAGGAGGCCGACGCCGCCGCGGCGGCTCCTTCCTCCTACACCTCCCAGTCCGAGCAGCCTTCCTCGGCGATCGACGAAGAGGCGCTGCGTCGGCTGCGTGAGCAGTTCGGTCGGGAGTAGCCGACTCCCGTCACCGACGGTCGGGGCCCGGGGATCTTCTCCCCGGGCCCCGACCGATTTCCGGTCCTTTCCCCTGCCCGTCCCAGACCCGGCGGGAGCCCAGTCCCGGGTAGAAGCTCAGCCCGGGCAGAGGGAGGTCCTCGGCCGGATCAGGACGAGGAGCGCGCCACGGCCGGGTCGACGTGATCCGGCCTGAGTAGGATCGGAACGTCCCCGCGGATCTCGTAGCGATGGCCGAGACGCGGGTTGACCAGCCAGCCGTCGATGAGCTCCAGCGGTCCCTTGTCGACCGGGCAGGCGAGGATCTTCAACAGTTCGGGTTCGATAGTCATCTCTGACGTTCCTGTTCGTCGTCTCGGGGTGCCGTCGCGGGACCCATGAGTATCCGTTCCGGATCCCCTGAGCATCGCAGACACCTCGGTCGGCCCTGACCGGCCCCGGCCGGGGGCGCCAGCCATCCCGGTGCCGGGCCCCGGTCGCGAGGCACCGGTTCGCGTCGCTGACGGGTTATGCAACCAACTCGATGACATAAAAACTTCTGGGGGATAGCGTCGAAGTCGCTCGGCGGCCGGAGACCGGTCGCGAAGTCCCAGCTTGCCCTCATCGAGAGTCAGGTGTCCATGACTGTCCATGACTTCACCGTCGATGCCGCGGACGGAACCTCCCGCTCGCTCGGCGACTACGCCGGCCAGACGTTGCTGATTGTCAACGTTGCCAGCAAATGCGGTCTGACGCCGCAGTACGAGGGGCTGGAGTCCCTGTACCGGGATCTGCACGGCCGCGGCCTGGAGATCCTCGGCTTCCCGTGCAACCAGTTCGGCGGGCAGGAGCCGGGTACCGACGCCGAGATCCAGGAGTTCTGTACCACGAAGTTCGACGTCACCTTCCCGGTCCTGAGCAAGATCGATGTGAACGGGCCCGAAGCGGCCTCGCTATACACCCACCTGCGTTCCGAGGCGCCCGGTGACTTCGGGCCCGATGCCGGTTTCCTCTACGAGCACATCAAGAAGACCCGGCCGGAAGCGATCGGCACCGACGAGATCAAGTGGAACTTCACTAAGTTCCTTGTCGACCCGGACGGAAAAGTGGTCCGCCGGTACGAGCCGACCGTCACCCCCGAGGAGATCCGCAAGGATCTTGAGGCCACCCTGGCCTGATGGTTCTCCCGTGCCCGGCCTGCCGCTGTCGCCGGCCGGGCACGCCGAAGCGGGCGGTGCCCGCCGGCTTCGCAGCAGGAGTAGGCGAGCGCGGTCAGCGGACGCCGAACAGCGCCAGATAGCGTTCCGCCGCGTTCGGGTTCAGTACCGGTCTGTACAGCGAGGATTCCACGTTCCCCTCCTCGGCGTTGTTGAAGTACGCCTCGTAGGCCAGGGCGTCGGCGTTCGCGGTGAAGGTCTCGTACATCTTCTGGATGTAGTAGGGGTTGTCGCCACCGCCGCCGGTCGTGCGTACCAGACCCCACTCCGGAACGGCGAACTTCTTGCCGTGGGCGCGGGCGAAGGCGATCACCGTGCACAGACCGGATCGCAGATGACACTGCCGGTCCCAGATCGTCTTACTGACGGAGGCGGGATAGGAGTCGTAGGAGTCGATGCTGACCACGTCGATGTAGTCGTCACCGGGATAGGCGTCCCAGACGTCCTGACCGCTTACCGGCAGGTGATCCCGGTGTGCGGTTATATTCCAGTCGATCCGCACGTGCGGCGCGGTCGACCGGATCGCCAGGACCGTGCGGCGGTAGCAGGTCTTCCAGGTCTCGACGTCGCGTGGATACCACCAGAACCAGTCGCCGTTGAACTCCCAGCCGAGCCGGACGAAGGCGTCGCCGCGGCCGAACGTCGTCAGCGTGGTGCCGAACTGCCGCCAGTAGTTGTCGTAGGCGCCGGTCGCGCAGGTGGCCTCGTCGCCGTCCTTGGGGAACATCGGCTGGGCGACCGACAGGCCGCCGGGGAACTTGTCACGGGTGAAGGCCTGCGTCGGCCAGCCGGCCGAGACCAGGTTGGTCCAGTCCTGCCGATCCGTGAAGACGACGGCCAGGTCCACCTTGCGGCCGGTGAAGACCGACCAGAGATTGACGTCCGCGGGGAAGTTGCCATTGGCGCCGGAGACCCAGTGCACACCGCCGGGCTGGGGCTGGGGCGGCTTGGGTGTGTCCGAGCAGGAGCTGAGCCCGCCGGCGACCAGGCCGATGATCAGCAGGAGGAGCAGCGGCAGCGGGAGTGACCGCGGGTGGGCGGCGCGGACGGTGTGGCGGCCGGCAGACCCCCACCCTCGCGGTGCCAGGCGCGGTCTCATACGGCGGAGGGTCCGTGCGCGGCGGAGGGTCGCTGCGTACCCGAAGCCGTGGCCGTGGCCGTGACCGTGGCAGTGGCGCCGAGCAGCGGCGTCTCCACCGGGCCGGGCCGCCGGGCCCGTAGCCATGCCTGCACGGCCTCGGCCTCGGCCGCCCAGTCGTGACCGGGAACGAGCGCCTCACCCACCTCCATGTGCGTGGCCATGGAGGGTTCCGGCACCAGCATCGTGCGGCGCAGCCGTTCGGGCCGCGCCAGGGCGACGGCGTTGAGTGTCGTGCGCAGCCCGCTCAGCACCACCCGACGAGCGACCCGCACGGCGGGGGGCTGCGGGGAGAACGCAGGCGGTTCCCCGCCCAGCTCGGCCAGCCGGAAGGGCTGGAAACCTTGCAGGGTAAGACAGGTCGCGCGGTCGAAGGCGCCGCCGACGAACGGGATCGAGCGCAGCAGCAGTTCGTCCTCGAGCAGGGTGCCGACCCGCAGGCCGAACGTGCTGGTCGTGGCGGCGGCCCTGGCCCAGGTCACGCCGTCGACTACCGGCGCGTGGGAGTGGCTGCCGCCGTCCCGGTGGACCATTGGCCGGCGGCGGGTGGTGGTCGAGGAGAATCGCAGCGTGCTGTAAAGGGTGAAATAGTCGACCGCGGGGAGCGCGGTCGCTGCCGCGACGAGACTGGAAAGCGATTTTTCCGTGTACAAATAGTCATCTTCGGCGAGCCAGACCAGATCGTCCGGCGACCAGCGCCGGACCCGCGGCATCCGCAGCACGTACCGGTAAGATGCGCGATTGCTGCCGCACTGCACCGACTGCACCTCGCCGGCGGACGTCATCACGGCAAGACGCTCCGCCGGCATCGGGCCGTCATTGACGAAGACGATCCGTACCGGGATGTCGACGTTCTCGACGGCCCGGAGGAGAGAGGCCAACGCAAGAATCTTGCTGTAGAAGGCCGGCCGGTTCTTCGTGTTTTCCGAACCGACCGACCGATAAAGAATACGCAGAATCATCGCAACCCCCCCTACCGGCCCTGGCCCGGCAGCACTCATCGCGGTAGCCTCGACGCCTCGGACGCCACCTCGACGCGGTCGGCCGAACATATTGCGCACAGCCCGTACGTTACCGTGAAACATCATCATTGCCGGTCCGGGTCGGGCGCTCCGGAACTCGGCCCTGTACGTCCGGTCCGGCCGGCTCACCGGAAAGGGCGATCGCCGTGTCCCGTTCCACCTCCCGCGCGGCCCGGCGGACGAGGATGAACCAGATGGGGACGGTCACCCAGAAGGCAAGTATGTAACCGCAGACCGCGCCGGTGCCGCCGCCGATCTCCAGACCGACGATCGGATAGACGACAAGCTGGGGGGCGAGCACCGCATTCGCGCGGAAGGTAAGCTTGGCCTTGCCGAGTGCGTAGAGCATGCAGGCCGGTCCGACCGTCGCCGCGGGGCCCGCCTGCTGCACGATGGACAGCGCCAGCAGGTCGTGGGTCTGCTCCCAGGTCTCGCCGAGCAGCGAGTGCCCGATGCTCGTCGGCAGGACGAGAAAGATCGTCCCCCAGGCGGCGCCGGCCGCGACGATCACCGCGGACAGGGCGTAGGCGGCGCGGACCCGGGCCGCGGCCGAGAGGTCCTTGCGGCGGGAGAACTCGGGGATGGCCCAGCTCACGATCCCGACCGCGAGAATGGTCGTCGGTCCGAGCAGGGTCTGCACCCCGCGCAGCGCGCCGACCAGGTCGATCGCGCCCAGCGTACCGAGCAGCAGGGTGGATGCCTGCTGGGCGCCCTGGACGGTGAGGTACTCGGCGCTCATGTACCCGTTGACGTCGCGGTGTTCGGCGATCCACTCGCGCACGAGGCTCGGCGCCGGCTTGAAGCCGGCCTGCGTGACGCCCAGCATGGCGGCGACCGCGGCGGCGCCACCCCAGGCCAGCAGCATCGCCCACGAGGTGGAGACGTCGCGGACGATCAGCGCGTAGATGGCGGCGAACTGGACGATCGCCCAGATCCCGTCGTTGGCGGCGGCGGCGGCCGGGCGACCCTCGGCGAAGAAGACCTGCCGCCAGGCGTCCTGGAGCAGCAGCGTGGGAAAGACCAGTCCCATCGCCACCAGCGAGGCGCCGACCGAGCCGCCCATCGCCGCACCGACGGAGAGCGTCACGACCCCGGAGACCAGCCCGATTACGAGGGCAGTGCCGGTCCCCGCCGCACCGGCCACCCGAAATACCCGTGGCGGCACGTCGGAGAACTTCATCCCCAGCGGAGCGGTGCCGGCGGCCTTCGAGAACCCGATCATCAAGGAGAAGATCGCGAAGGCGACGGCGAAGGCCCCGAACTCGGATTTGCTGACGCTGCGGGCGATGACGAAGGACATCGCGGCGTTCGTCCCGCTGGAGAGCACCTGGTCGACGAGTGTCCAGATGGCCCGCGAGCGGCTGGAACCCCGGGTCGGTCGCTCGTCACGGTGGTGACCACCGGCCGGGCCGCCGTCGTCCAGGATGGTCAGCCCGTAGTCAACCGGTTCCCCGCCATCCGGGACTGCCGGTGCCTCGCGCTCCCGGTGGATCTCGCCGCGGCCGATCGGGGGAGTGAGCCATTTGCCGGTCGCGGGACCCCACAGGGGGAGCAGCCCCTCGGGGGTCGGCCCGTCCACTGCCGTCCCGAAGGCTTCTACGGCCGGGACCCGGCGGTCGCGTAGGCCGCGGATGACCTGGGTCCGCTCCCGGTCGAACTGTTCCGGTCGCGGCGGCAGGGCGGCGGTGACCTCCGGCGCGGGTCCCGTCCGGGGGCGTGGCGACTCGTGGTGCTGGGCCGTGGCCGGCGCGGATGTCTCCGGGCCGGTCACCGCAGCCCACCCGACCCTCCGCCGGGTGGTACTCGGACGGCGGAGGGATCGCGGAGAATCTCGATGATCGTCTGTTGTTGGGGGTCGGTGGCCAGACTCATTGATCCACCGCCGTCCGTCCTCTCCGTGCCGCATCGGTCCGACCCCGGCTCCCCGCGCCGGCCGCCGGACGGTCGAGCGACGCCGCCGCTTCCGCGCAGGGCGACGATCGAGCCCACCGCGTCGTTTCTGACCAGGGTGTCAGCCGGCCAGGGTGCTAGCAGGATGGTAGCTCTATGGGATCGGGACACTCGCCTACGTCCGCGATCTTCCGCATCCAGGCTGATGGTCCGCAAGTTTAGCAGTCGGGCCTCGGTCTGATCCCCTTGTTACGTCGGTCACCCCGGCAGGGCGGTACCCGGTGGTGGATCCAGTGAGGTGTGGGTGCGCCATCCGATCCGCTTCCGGGACACCGGCTGCCGGCCGGGTCAGGGCATCCTTGATGTCGGTGGCTGCGCTCGCAGACGCCTGGACAAGGCAGGAGCGGGGCATGGGCCGCATCATCAATTACCTGGAATAGCCCGTCTGGAATAGCCCGTCGCCCGTCTCGTCGGTGGCGAGCAGGTCCTGCAGCTCGGTGACGACCTGCTGGAGCTGGCCGGCGAACGCGTACATCCCGTCCGCGACTGCGCGCGGCGTACTCAGGTAGAGGTTGAACCGGTCCGGCAGTAGCACGTAGGCGATGCCGATGCACTGGCTGCTGGTAGACCCGAAGCCGAAGAACTCGACGTTGGTGGACGGCGCGGAGCTGGTGCTCAGGTAGTCGTCGCGCGCCTTGAGCCAACCCGGGGTCTCGTAGAGCGCGATCGGTTCGGTCACCCCCAGCCGCGCGCCTTGGCGGCGGGCGATGAACTGCAGCTCCCACAGGTGCTGCTCGGGGGCCTGCCCGGCCTGGCAGTCCTTCGCGCGCCGCACGTGCGCGTCGGCGGCGGCGCGGAACACGGTCTGGCGGGTGGCGGTGTTGGTGCCCGGGTCGTTGAGCATCGTCACGAACCGCTGGATCTCCGGGGTGACGACCCGCATCGCCTCCGTGCGACCGCGCCGCCAGTGCCGGGTGGCGATCGATTCGTAGGTGGCGCCGATGTGCCCCTTGGCCCGGCTGTGCGCCAGCTGGTAGGCGAGCTGCACGAACGCGTCCGGCGACGTCTTCAGTGCCTTGGCCCGGTTCTGCCCGAAGTCGGTGAAGGACAGCACCGTTGAGGCGGTCGCTGCGGCGAACTCCGCGAACGACGCGCCGGCGGCGGCTACGTCCGCCCGCAGGCTGGCGTCGAGGACGAACTCGACGGGCTCGATGACGGGTAGCCCCTGGGGCCGGGCGCCAGAGCTCGCCGAATGCTCCGCGGGCGAGGTACCCAGCAAGTCGTCGACGAAGCTGAGGATCGTCGTCCCGTCCAGCCCACAGTGCTCGACGTTGATGCCCGCCCGGCCGTCGGCGAAAACGATCAGTGATACCGCCTTGTCGAACCACCGGTTGGCGCTGTCGCCGTGGAGCAGGTGGTCACACGCGGCCAGGTTGCCCTCGGGGGTGAGGTCTTCCAGGCACAGGGCGAACAGCGCGGTCTCGATCGTGTCGAGCGCGGCCGCGTTGGCGGGGTCCAGGGTGAGCAGCGCCTGGCGGCTCGCGGCCCAGTCGGCCCGGGCCTTGGTGGTGAGCTGGCCGACGGCGGCGTCCGCCGGAACCCGCGACGCGGCGGCCTTCACCACGGCGCGCAGGCCCGCCGCGAGGTCGTCCAGGGTGTACGGGTGACCGTCCGGCCCGACGACGTCCAGCCGGACGATGTTTCCCCGGTGGAAAACGACGATGTGGCGGGCCTGGGACGGCCCGGGCCACCGCTCGCTGTACGGGGTGCGCACGGTGTCCTGGGCCGCTCCCGGGATCCGGGTCGTGGAGAACAGGAACGTGTTCTGCGCCATCGACAGCGTCTGGCCGCGCTGGACGACCGGCTCGACCCGCTCGTCGTCGAGGCGCAGCTTGTAGTCGACGGCTGCCGCCACGAGCCCGGCGGCCCGCTCCACCTGCGGCTGCTCGGCGGACAGACCCTCGGCGTCCTTGAACAGGAAGATGTAGTTCGCGTTGAGCGCGATGCGGTCGCGCCGGCCGAGGTAGCGGGAGTCCCAGAAGCCGTCCAGCCAGCTGTGTACGCCCTCGGTGGCTTCGTAGCGCTCCAGCGCCGCATGCAGGGTGGGGCCGGGGCCGCCCGGTGCCTGGAAGGCCGCGACGGCCGCCTCGGTCGTCGCCCGCTCGGACGGGGTCAGCAGCGGCGCGGACCAGGCAAGGAAACGCTCGCAGCTCTCCGCCAGCGTGGGCAACGGCACCCGGGGCAGCAGATCGTCGTTCGCGAAGGTTCCGGTGGACCGCTGGGAGCTACTGATCGCATTCATGCTGGGCCTCGGGTTGTCTCGGGGAACTCGTCTCGGGGACACGGCCATGGTGAACGCTACGGGCTGCGTTGGGTCCATGGTCGCCGAGATTCCACGGGTGGCGGGCGTTCCATCGGACATTCGGCTCGTACGGTTCATCCGACTCGCATGATGGCCGGGTCGCCCTCGACCTACCGGCCGTACGGGGGGCACCGCCGGCACCGGTCGCCCGTTATCCCGGCGGAACCGGCCGGG
>NZ_CDXDOR010000011.1:9844-15108 GCF_978021225.1 Frankia sp. CeTa3Moorea
AGATGTGCAGTTGGGCGTACAGCCAGCCCTCGGCCTCCAGCCCCCGTGGATCGACGCCGACGGTGGACAGCGTGTCGAGCACGAGCGACTGCTCCTCGGCGGAGGCGAAGCGCCGCTGCCGGAAGACGCGGTCGACGTGCACGGTCTCATACCCGAGCCTCGTGAGCGTCGCCTCGACCGGTTCGAACGGGAACATCCGCAGCACGAAGTGGGCCATCCACGGCCTGCGCTCACCGGCTGCGCGGGCCACCCGGGCGATGGTTCGCTCGGTGACGTACCCGAGGCAGCCCGTCGAGACGACGATGTCCGTTCCGGCGAGCCGCTCCCGTTCGGCGTCGGTCGGGTCACGGTCCTCCAGGTTGGCGTGCACGGCGGCATCGAGGAACCCGGCCGCGAGCGCGTAGGAGAGGGCCGGCCCCGAGCTGTCCAGGCCGAGGAACTGGCTCGCCTCCAGCCCGTCGCGGGACCGGACGAGCTCGCGGTCACGGGCGAGCAGCAGGTCCCGGGTCGGCCGCCTCCCGGGCGGTGCGTAGCCCTCGTGCAAGTCGTCCAACGTCACGTCACAGCGGAGCAGCGCGGCGTTGATCCCGTAGGAGCAGCCCACGTCCAGGACCGTCGGCGGTCGTCCCCGAACCATCCGGAATTCCCGGATGAGCTGGCTGAAGTACGGTTTGGCGAGCTGCGGGATACAGTAGTCGAGTTTCCGCAGGGTACTGAAGTAGGCGTGTGGGTCGGGCTGCGTGTAGATGTGGTCGAGCGAGATCTTCCCGCTGTCGTCGAACCGCGTCGTCCTGGTGGAGTACGCGGCCTCGGAGGAATTCGTGGTTCCGTCGGAGTCGATGGTCTCGGCAGAATATCTGCTGTCGTCGGAATACACGCGTCTGGCGCTCCTTGTGACGGGCGGTCGGGGCAGATGGGCCGGTGCTGACGCAGCTTGCCGACCGCGTTCTGATCCAGCTAGTCCAGCAGCTGGTCGACGCGGACCGCGCTCTTCTCTGCCGCCAGGTGCCGCGGGAGGACCCGGCCGAAGAGCTGCTTCGTGCGCGCGACACTGCCGACGACCTCGGGGTGCCCGGTGTAGGCGAAGATTGCGGAATGCCGGGCCGTGTCGCCCTCGACCGGGCTCACCCGGTGCATCGAATAGCGGCCCAGGAAAAGCTGGAGATCACCAGGCCGGAGGGTGAGACGCCGGACCAGATGGCCGCCCTCGCCCGCCAGCACGGCCCGCACGCCGGCGAAGTTCTCCGCCTGCGCGGACCTGATGTTCGGGCAGTACTCGAAGTCGCCCCCGGCCCGCGGCGCCTGCGTGAGCAGGCTCACCGCGAATTCGTTCGTGTCGAAGTGCCAGGGGTGCTCCAGCCCGGGGGCGATGACGTTGAGGCACAGCCCGGCCAGCGGGTCGGCGAGTTCGTGGACTCTCGGCAGGTCGAAGCAGCCGGCGATGAAATGCTGGAAGAGCTCGCTGGTGTAGAGCCGGTGGACGGCGAATTCGGTGGGAATCTGGTCGCGGGCGACGAAGGCGTTCCCTCGCCGCATCGTGAACCGGCCCGGATGATCGGCCGGCAACGACGGGTCGACCGCGATGTTGTAGGCGTTGACCGTCTCGACCTCGTCATACGCGAGCGGAGCGACGGTGGCGCACTCCTGTGCGAACGCGGTGAATGCGGTGGGCCGGACG
The DNA here is from genome assembly GCF_978021225.1 of Frankia sp. CeTa3Moorea. Taxonomy (NCBI): domain Bacteria; kingdom Bacillati; phylum Actinomycetota; class Actinomycetes; order Frankiales; family Frankiaceae; genus Frankia; species Frankia sp. CeTa3Moorea. Next base: position 11,523 of record NZ_CDXDOR010000011.1, read on the forward strand.
AATCCCGGGAGGACACAGCACCCGCGAGTGCGCAGTTCTTCCCGGGCCCACGAGACGATGTCCCGCCAGGCGCGGCTCGAAGGGTCGGTGAGAGGGTAACGAACCGTATCGATCAGCTCGCTGATGGACCAGGTTTCCGTCGCAACCATGTGACTCCTCTCCGCCGCTACGCGGCGGCATCGGGCCGCCGATGGGAACCCCGTCCACGACCTCGATGTGATGTGTCACATGGTCACCCGATGCTCGGGATGGCGAAAGCCAGTGTGAGATGTCGCACGACTGTGCTCGCATGGGACGCGAATCCAGCTCACATCGCGGCGATGAGAAGCCATGGCCCGGTGCCGTCCCCCGGGGCGCCACGCCATGCGCTGCTCTCCCCGGGAGACGGCACCGCCGACGGCTCGCACCGTGCCGCGGCCCGCGCTCCTGACCGCCGTGTTACAGGACGCCGCGGCGCCACGGTCCGGTGATGGCCGCGGTGAAACCGCTGCCCACCTCAGAGGCGCCGAAGACGTTCGCGAACAGTGTCTGGCCGTCCGGGCTGAAGCAGGCGCCGGCCCATTCGGAGTCGCTGAAGCAGTTCACCGCGAACTCGAAGGCCTTCCCGTCCTGGGTGAGGCCGATCAGCCGGTTGACGTCGGTGATGCCAGGGGCGAGGGGGTGGGTGTCGCCGTCTTTACCACCGGCGTCGTCCTCGCACAGCAACAGGCTGCCCTGTGGAGTCATCGTGATGTTGTCAGGTGAGTCGAGGACGGACCCGCCGGGTGATTCGAACACCAGGCGCAGCCGGCCGGCGTCGGCGTGACTCCCGCTGGTGCGGCGGCCCCGCCCTGCGGCGGGCTGGTACTGCCAGATCTGGCCGTAGCCTTCCGCGAAACCGTCGGAGTTGACGTCGCCGTTCTTGACATCCCCGCCGCTGGTGGAGGCGAAGAAGATCGAATAACCTGCTGCCCAGGTACCTTCCAGCCGGTTGAACTTCGCCGCGCCGCCGGCCCAGCCCTGCGCGAACACACTGGTCGGGTTCGGTTTCTCGGCCTCGACGATCGGGTCCGGGTCGGGGTTGTCGATGTCGACCCACTCTACCGGCAGCCACATCCCGCGCCGCTGCCCTTCCCGCAGGTCGACCTGCGGCCTGCCCGTGACCGCCAGGATCTGCAGCAGCCCGCCCTTCTCCAACTTGTCCGGGTCTTTGGGGATGAACCGGTAGAATCCCGAGCCGCGGCCGGAGCCGGCGTCCTCGGTCAGGTACACCACACCGGTGCGCTGGTCGACCGCGACCGCCTCGTGGGAGAAGCGGCCCAACGCGGTGAGCGGCACCGATGGGACGGTCGTGCCCGCGCCCGCCGGGACCAGGAAGACGTAGCCGTGCTTCTTGTCGAAGCCGTCCGCCGGGCCGACGACAGTCTCCTCGCAGGTGATCCAGCCCTTGTACCGGTAGGCCTGGCCGCCGGCGCAGTTGACCGTGGTCCCGTTCAGGCCGATGTAGTCGTTGACGATCGTGCGGGTCTTCGGATCGAAGTCGAGAACCGTGACCCCGCCGAAGGCCTTCGGGTCGTACTTCGTACCGTCCGGGCCCTTGACCGAGCCCGACCCGGCCGGGGACCGGTCCTCGCTGTTACGGATCAGTCGCACCCGTCCTCCGGCCAGCCCGAACGCACCCATGCCGTCGAGGTTGACCGGGTTCGGGGTGTTCGGGTCACTCACCAGCGGCGTGCCGGTCTTGGCCAGCGCCACGTAGCTGAATCCGGCCGGCAGCGCGAGGTACTTGGTGCCGCCCGGCTCGTTGACGGGAGCCAGCGGGCTGAGCGGACCGTAGCCGCCGGTGTAGGGCCCGCCGGTGGGCGGGGGCGGCGCGGCCAGGGCCGCGTTCTCCAGGGCCGGTAGCAGAGCCGACGCCACTACCGCCCCGCCCACGGCCGTCGCACCCCTGCTCAGCAGTGCGCGCCTGTTGATCTGAACCACGTTCAGCCTCCCATACCGATCGTTCCGGACCAGCCGACAGGCTGGCAGCTGCCCACGCAGAGCACAGGAGACAACACGCAGCCAGAATGTTAAGGCTGAATGAAATACGAGGTTACGGTATCTGGTCGGCATGTCCCGGCAACCCACAGTGCCGGCAACCCATAGTGCCGGTAACCCACAGTTAGGAACGGAAGTAGGCGTGGTGTCGGCGGGACCGCGGCACGAACCGTCCAGCGGCGTTCCTGTTTTCCTGGCACTCGATCCCGTTCCTTTCCGTGAGAATCCTGGTGGATCCCCTGTCCGGAAACTCCGGGGCGCCTCAACCCGGCCCGGGCGGCGATGGGCCTGCCGGCGTTGCGGCAGTGGCAGGCGGCCGCCCACCGGAAGTGGGCGGCCGATTATCAGGCCTATCTGCGGGTCCGGCGCAACGACGTCCGGTAGAGCCACATCTGGTATCGCCACGTCCGGTACAGCGACGTCCGGTACCGCCATATCCGGTACCGCCACGTCCCGTACCGGCGTGCCCGGGAGCGATCCCGGCCCGACCCCGCCGCAACGGCCGATGCCCGGAGCCTGATCTGATGCCTGGAGCCGGCCGTCCCGGCGAGGGAGTCGGTCATCGCACGAGGTTTCAGGAACTTACGAGCTTCAGCGCCTGGCGGATCTCGCCGAGACGGTTCCATTGTTCGTTGCTGAGAATCGAGACGGCGGCATGGAACACGCCGTCCTGTTCCTTCGCGATGTGCCTGCGTAGCAGGCTCAGCGCATCGATGACGCGTGTCGGCCAAGCGGGATCGACCCGGGCGGTGCCGTCGGTCGCCCCGGCGAGCACAGCCTCGATCCGGCGGTGCTCGCTCTGCAGGATCGCGATCTGTTCGGGGAACTCGAGTGCCATCGCGGGGAACAGGCCCTGCTCCTCCACCACCGTCTGCGGATGGAGAACCGCCGACATCTGCTCACAGAGTGCCGCCATCGCCTCGACATCACCCTGCCGATACGCCTCGTGCGTGTCGGCGATGAGATCGATGACCTGGTCATGTTCTCTGATCAGGTCCGCGATCGCTGGCAACGACTGACAGTCGCAGTATTCACGCATAGCGCCCACCTTGGGTAGAAGAAGATCAGCGATGACCCCACGTCCCCACGTCCCCTAGTGCCCCACCGGCAGCGTCGCCATCCCGTCCCCATTCGCACGGCGGTGCTCGTGTCGCGCCGCTCATGGCCATCATCGAATGGCCGGAGCGGCTCCCACACGGCCGATGGTCCTGTCCGGTGCCCTACCAATGGCGGCGGGGCACCGGTCCGCGAGTCACCCTTCCCCACCGTTGACCGGAACGAACGGGCAGCATCCGCGCCCCCTCGGGGACCTGGCTAACGTGATCATCGTCAGTGCGGTGTAACTCCGGTCAGAGCCGCCACATGCCCCTAAACAGCGTTCATGGCGAGGGCAGCGTTCATGGCGAGGGCAGCGCCCACAGCCGGACCGTGCCGTCCTTGCTGCCGCTGGCGAGGGTGCGGCCGTCCGGAGAGTAGCTCACCGACAACACCCAGTCGGCGTGGCCGGTCAGCGGCTCGCCGAGGAGACGCGGGTGGAAGCGGTGGGCCGCATCCCGCAGCCCCCACA
>NZ_CDXDOR010000011.1:15754-50563 GCF_978021225.1 Frankia sp. CeTa3Moorea
CCGTCGAGGCTGCCGCTGGCCAGGGTGCGGCCGCCCGGCGAGAAAGCCAACGCCCACACGGTGTTGGCGTGGCCGGTCAGGGGCGGCTCGAGCGGGCGTGGGGTGGCCGGGTCGGTCATGTCCCACAGCCGGATCAAGTCGTCCATCCCGCCGGTGGCCAGGATGCGCACATCGGGGGAGAGCGCCACCGAGAACACGTAAGCGGGGCCGCTCAGGGACCCGGCCAGGCGGGGGTGGGAGCGGTCGGTCACATCCCATATCCGCACCCTCTTCTCGTAGCCGGCGCTGGCCAGGATGTGCCCGCTCGAGGAGAACGCCATCGACGTCACCCCGCCGGCATGGCCGGTCAGGGGTGGCCCGAGCGGGCGTGGGGTAACCGGGTCGGTCACGTCCCACAGCCGCACCGTCTTGTCGTCACTGCTGCTGGCGAGGACGTCGTTGCCGGGGAAGAACACCGACCACACGGGTCCCGTGTGATCGGTGAGGGGTGGCCCGAGCTGGTGGGGACGGGAGCGGTCCGTCACATCCCACAACCAGATCGTGGTGTCCCAGCTGCAGCCGGCCAAGGTACGCCCGTCCGGGGAGAACGCCACTGACGTCACCCCGCCGGCATGGCCGGTCAGGGGCGGTCCGAGCGGGCGTGGGGTGGCCGGGTCGGTCACGTCCCACAGCCGCACCGTGCCGTCCCTACTGCTGCTGGCCAGGGTGCGGCCGTCCGGGGAGAACACCGCCGAGGTCACCCAACCGGTGTGGCCGGTCAGGGGACGACCGAGCTGGCGGGCACCGGTCTCGCGCCCACCGAGAGGAGCGGTGACGATCAGGACGGTGCCGGCGACAGCGAGCAGCAGCCCCACGACGGCGACGGTGATGGTGGCGCGGCGGCGCGGCGGCGCGCCGCGCCGAGGATGCGACGACGCGGGGCGCCGCCGGCCGGCGATGTTCCCGTCGGCCACCTCGGCCGGTGGTGTGCCACCCGTCGAAGGCACCGATGCCCCGGAAGGTACCGATGGCGCCGAGGACGCGCCGGTGGGAGACGGCCGTGGCGTCGGCTGGACGGACGCGGGCGGCTGCCCGATGGCGATGCGGATGTCGTCGTCGAGCCGCAGCGGGATACCCGACCGGGCGATCCAGTCCGGGCCGTACACGCCAGCGGCAGCTTCGGCGAGTTGGCACGCGAAGACGTGCGCGGACGGTGGACGGTCCGCCGGGTTCTTGGCCAGCGTCCACAGGACCACCGCCCCCAGCGGCGCGGGCACCCCGGCCGGCAGTAGGGGGACGCGTTCGAGGTGGTGCTGGCGCAGGACATGCGCGGGCAGGTCCGGGTCGAACGGTGCCACGCCGGCCAGTAGCTGGTAGAGCACCATCCCGAGGGCGTACAGGTCGGTGGCCGGCTCCAAGCGGCCGCCCATGATCTGTTCGGGGGCCATATACGGCGGTGTTCCGATCACCGCACTCGCGATGGCCCCCGACTCGCCGACGAATTTCGCGACCCCGAAGTCGACGACTTTCAGCAGGTCGGTAGTGTCGAAAAGAATATTGTCGGGCTTGATGTCGCGGTGCAGCACCCCTTTGCCGTGGGCGCAGGCCAGGGCCGAGGCCACCGCGAGTCCCACCGCGCAGGCCGTCTGCGGGCCCATGTCGGCCCGGCGCCGGGTCAGGGTTCCCCCGCCGAGCATCTCCATGACGAGCAGGTGCAGATCGCCCGTCTTGACGTAGTCGTAGACTCGAACCACGTGCGGATGATCCAGGCTGGCGAGGATCCGCGCCTCGGCGGCGAACCCGGCCGCCGCCCGGCCGTGCCCCGCATGCAGGACCTTGACCGCGACATCGCGCTGCAGGCCGCGATGCCAGCCCGCCAGCACCAGCCCGAATCCGCCCGCGCCCAGCTGGTCGCCCAGCTCGTAGCCGGGCAGCGCGGCGGCCAGCCGAGCCCGGTCAACAACCATCACAGCGGTCCGGCCTCATGCCAAGATTCACCGGTCCTTACAAATCTATATATTTCCTCCAGTGTGAGGTGTGATCCTAACCGGGGTCCTTCATGGGCCGGTCGGGTTGGTCTTCGGGTTGACGATCGGCCCGCCAGTGGAGAAGGTCAGCACAGGCAAGGCTGTTCGCGGGACGTGCGTCCCCCTCGGGGAAGCTTAGGATTAAGTTAGGCTAACCTAAGTCAATCGAGTTCCGTCAAGGGAACCATCCTTCCGGTCTGTGTGGGCTACTCTCGGTAAGCGTTGGTGGTGGGGAAACCTCGGCCTCCCCGCGCACCACTGGCTGGGGCCGCGGGGGCCACCCGCGTTTCGCGGTCGGCTCTACCGATCACTCCAGCGGTGCGGTACCGCTCTCCTGAGACGATGTCTCCGGTGGGTGGGCGGGAGCCTGGTTCACTCGGCGAGGAGGTCGAGGATCTGCTGCCCGTACTTGGCGAGTTTGTTCTCACCGACGCCGCTCACGGTGGCGAGTTCGGCCAGGGCGGCCGGCACGCGCACCGCGATCTCGCGCAGGGTGGCGTCATGGAAGATCACATATGCGGGGACGCCCTGCTCCTTCGCGACGCCGGCGCGCCAGGCGCGCAGTCGCTCGAACACCGGCACCGCCTCCGCCGACAGGTCGGCCGCCGGTGCGGCGTGGCGGGCCTTCGTGGTCCTGGCCGCGGTCGTGGTGGCCGCGGTCGTGGCTGTGGTGGGGGCGCGCTCCGGCTCGCGCCGCATCGGGACCGCCGAGCTCCGTGCCGATACCGAAGACCGTCAGGGTGTCGTGACTGTGCTGGGTCACTTTGGGCGTCCTCCTGCCCAGCAGGATGTCGATGAGGTGACCCGCACCGAACTTCTGGCGGCGCTCCCGCTGCAGTCGCAGCACGGCCGACAGCAACTTCTGGGCGGCGATCGTGGCGTCCCAGGACTGCGGGGGTGTCAGACAGGTGTCGCAGTTGCCGCACGGGGCGGTGTCACGCTGCCCGAAGTAGGCGAGCAGCCCGATGCGGCGGCACTCGACCGTCTCGCACAGCGCGAGCATGTCGTCGAGGTGTCTGCTCTGCTGCCGGCGGTGCGCGGGGTCGCCCGGGGACGTGTCGATGAGCTTGCGCGGCTGCACGACGTCCTGGAGACCGTAGGCCAGCCACGCGGTCGAGGGCAGCCCGTCCCGCCCGGCGCGCCCGGTCTCCTGGTAGTAGCCCTCGATCGACTTGGGCAGGTCGAGATGGGCGACGAAGCGTACGTCTGGTTTGTCGATGCCCATGCCGAAGGCGATGGTCGCGACCATGATGATGCCGTCCTCGCGCAGGAAGCGTGCCTGGTGCTCGGCTCTGGCGCGCGCGTCGAGCCCGGCGTGGTAGGGCAGCGCCGTGATCCCGTTCGCTACCAGGAAGTCGGCGATCTTCTCGGTGGAGGACCGGGACAGGCAGTAGACGATTCCCGCATCCGCGGCGTGCTCGGTGTGTAGCAGCTCCAACAGCTGCGCCTTCGGCTCCTTCTTCGGCACGATGCGGTACTGGATGTTCGGACGGTCGAAGTCGGCTACGAAGTGGCGGGCGTTCTCCAGGCCGAGCTCGGTGGCGATGTCGTCGTGCGTCCGCGGGGTCGCGGTGGCGGTCAGCGCGATTCTCGGTACGTTCGGCCAGTGCTCGCGCAGTGCCGACAGCTCGCGGTAGTCGGGCCGGAAGTCGTGTCCCCACTGCGAGACGCAGTGTGCCTCGTCGATGGCGAACAGCGCGATCTCGCCCCGGTCGAGCAGCCTGACCGTCGCGTCGGCGCGCAGCCGTTCCGGCGCCAGGTAGAGCAGGTCGAGGTTACCGGCGAGGAAGGCGGACTCCACGTCGCGACGCTCGTCGAACTCCTGCGCGGAGTTGCGGAGTTGAGGAACCCCGCGCGGACGCCGAGCGCCCGCAACGCGTCGACCTGGTTCTGCATCAGCGCGATGAGCGGTGACACCACGACGCCGGTGCCGCCCCGCACCAGGGCGGGGATCTGGTAACAGAGCGCTTGCCGCCGCCGGTCGGCATCAGGACGAGCGCGTCGCCGCCGTCGACGACATGCTCGATGATCTCCTGCTGGCCGTCCCGGAACGACTCGTAGCCGAAGACGCGGCGCAGCACCTGCGCGACGTCGCTCACGGATCGACCAGGGGGCACGAATCGACCAACGGGAAGGTCATTCTGGTCACTCTATGAGCCGCTGCTCCTCACCGGCTGGTCGCCCGGGCGGACGCCCGGTAGGACGGAAAGGCGACTATGGCGAGGCGACACCGTCCGACCGTAGTTACGCGGACCGATGGCCGCGTTTTGCCTCGTTCCCCCGCCTCGTTCCCTCCAGATGCCGCTTCGGGAAGCCGGCCGAGGCACGCAGGGACGCGTCATGGGACTCTGGGGTACTGCTTCTTGAGCCGGTCGATGAGCGCGAGCGCGGTGTTCTCCGAGCGGGCCATCGCCCCCCAACCCTCGATGAACAGGCCATCATAGCTCAATCCGACCCAGCGGCCGGTCAACCGGTCGCCGTGGGGATGCAGGGAGAGGAACACCGTCCCCTTGGACCGGACCGGTCCGTCGGAGGCGACGTACCAACCCATGATTATCTCGTTGTCCCAGACCCGCAGTTCGCCCCACCAGAGGTACCCGCCCTCGTCGACCGACAGGCCGCGGGAGATCGCCTCCATCTGGATGACGTCGCCGACCTGGTTCAGGTTCGCCTCCTGCGAGGTGCGGATCTCCTCGCCGTCCCGGAACGTCTGCCAGGCCGTCCACCAGTGCCCGGACAGCCCGACGGTGTTCCTTGTCCGGCGGTCGGCTCCCTCGGACGTGGACGTGGACGTGGACGTGAATGTGCGCCCGGGGACGGGGATGGCTGGTGCATCGGATCTCGTGACGGGACCGACGGCGGCCGCGCTCTCCCCGACGGTGAGCTGTCGATGATCCGTGGTGTCCACCTCCTCCAGAACTCGTCGCCACGGGATGCCCGCCTGACTCCCTTTGTCCTCCAGCCACGCGTGACGACGCAGTTCGATCAGGGAGCCACCGGCGTTCAGCTCTATGTCGATCGCGGTCACGAGCGACTGCGACGGCACCCCGAGCAGCCCGCGTTCAGCCTTCGACAGGTAGCTCGGCTGGTAGCGGACCCGATTGGCGAGCTGGGCCTGGCTCAGTCCAGCCGCTTTCCGTAACTGCACAAGTGCGTTCAGGAGGTCGGTGAGGCAGGGTTGCATGTCCATTTATCGTCTACCCGGGTCCAGGGCAATGGTTCATCGGCCGGCCGTTCTCATCTGGTCTGACTGTTGTCACACCCCGCGAGCCTGCGCCTGGCGCCAGGCTTACCGGGATCTCCGTCGGATCGTCGCATGTGGAGACCGCGGTCCTGACGGCGGTGTGCCGGGCGGGGAACCCGCGGTGTGCCGGGCGCCCCGCCGGTCGTCTGACGACTCTCACACCCTTCCCAAGCCGCCTGTCGTGCGTAAGTCTTGAAGCTGATGCCACGGAGCATGTCGACCGAGAACTGCACCGCACGGCCGAGAACTGGACCGCACCACTTGGACCGCACGACTTGGACCGCACGACCTGGAGCGGGGTGGGACATGGCGAGGATTCACCGGCTCACCGACGCCACTGTGTGTCCCGGGCGTCCTGCGTGTCGTGTGCGTCCCGGCGACTGGTGTAGCCCGCCCGGCGACCGGCGGCTCCGGCCCGGCGTGCTGTTCGGGCCGGGGCCGGCGTGACGGCGCCGCAGCCTTGCGACCGGCCGGCCAGGGACAACTGGCGCAAGGGCGGTTGGCAACGCGCCGAGGCCGCCCTCCGTACCGCGCAGCCAGGTGCCGGCGCGTACGCGGTCGTGTTCATCGATGACGCCGGCTCGCCCGCATCGGTTGTCGCGACGTTCCCCGGGCCCATGTCCGCCGAGATGTACGGCAAGATCATTGGAGGTCGGTTCCGGGTCCTCCGGATGGATCCGGCGCATCACGCGCCCTGACCCGCCGATCGTTGGAGCCGATCGTTGGAAAGGTGGGCGCGGCCACGCCGCCGAACTCAGCAGATGCGGGGGAGTTGCTCGCCGAGCGGCCGGTCGACGATGCGGGTTCCCCCGAACGCGGTGCGCCCGACGACCACGCCCGGATGCTCCGTGGTGACCGTGCCGATGGCGGCCGCGTCACGCCCCGCCGGATGCGCCCGCATCGCCGCGAGCGCCGCGTCGGCGTCGGCATCGGCGACGAACGCGACCAGCTTGCCCTCGTTCGCCACGTGCAGCGGGTCGAGGCCGAGGAACCCGCAGGCCGCCTCGACCGCGGGCGGCACCGGCACGGCGCGCTCGATGAACTCGATGCCCGTCCCGGACGCGGCGGCGATCTCGCACAGCGCGGTCGCGAGGCCACCCCGGGTCGGGTCGCGCAGCGCGTGGACCCCTGGCGCGGCCGCCAGCACCGCCGCGACCAGCCCGTGCAGCGCCGTCGTGTCGGAGCGGACCTCGCCGCCGAACTCCAGCCCGTCGCGCACGCTCAGCACGGCGACACCGTGCTCGCCGACGGGACCGGAGACGATGACCCGGTCGCCGGGCCTCGCCCGTTCGGGGCGGATGTCCACCTCGGCCGGGACGAGCCCGATGCCGCTGGTGTTCACGTACAGACCGTCGGCCAGCCCGCGCTCGACGACCTTGGTGTCCCCGGTCGCCAGCCGCACCCCCGCCGCGGCCGCGGCCCGGCCCATCGCCTGCGCCACCCGGCCCAGGACCGCGAGCTCCAGGCCCTCCTCGAGGATGAACCCGGCCGAGAGCGCCACCGGCACCGCGCCGGCACAGGCCAGGTCGTTGATGGTGCCGTGGACCGCAAGCTCGCCGATGGAGCCACCGGGGAAGAACAGCGGGCGCACCACGTACGAGTCGGTGGAGAACGCGAGCCGGGCGCCCGCGACGTCCAGGACCGCCGAGTCCGCCGGCGCCCGCGCCACGTCGGTGGTCCCGAACGCGGGCAGGAACAGATGCTCGATCAGCTCGCTTGACAGCACGCCGCCGCCGCCGTGCCCCAGCACCACCTGGTGATGGTCACGCAGCGGAAGTGGGCAGGTCCAACCGGTCGGGTCGACGGGGTCAGCCACGGCCGACCGCCGGGGTCAGCCGCCGGAACTGGAAGTAGGCGGCGCACGCCCCCTCCGCCGAGACCATCGTCGCGCCGAGTGGGGTGCGTGGCGTGCAGGAGGTTCCGAACGCCGGGCACTGTGGCGGTTTGACCAGGCCCTGCAACACCTCGCCGCTGCGGCACTCGGCCGGCTCGGCCACCGTGAGGCCCCCGACGTCGAAGCGGACCTCGGCGTCGAAGTCCCGGTACACCGCGGACAGCCGCCAACCCGAGTCCGGGATTGTCCCGATTCCCCGCCAGGACCGGTCACACACCGTGAAAACCTCGGCGAGGATTTCCCGGGCCGCCGGGTTGCCCGCCGGCCGCACCGCCCGCGGGTAGGCGTTCGCGAGTTCTGCCCGCCCCGCCTCGAGCTGCTTGACGGCGTGGCGCACCCCGTCGAGCAGGTCGAGCGGCTCGAAACCGGTGACGACGATCGGTACCCGGTAGGTCGCCACCAATGGCTCGTATTGGGAGGTGCCCATCACCGTGCACACGTGGCCGGCCGCCAGGAACGCCGCCACCCGGTTCGCCGGCGAGGCGAGGACCGCGGTCATCGCCGGCGGCACCAGCACGTGGCTGACAAGTACGGAGAAGTTGCCGAGCTCACGGCGCCGGGCCGCCACCACGGCCATCGCGTTGGCCGGGGCGGTGGTCTCGAAGCCCACCCCGAAGAACACGACCTGGCGGTCCGGGTTCTCCTCGGCGAGGCGGACCGCGTCGAGCGGCGAGTAGACCACCCGGACGTCCCCACCGCGCGCCCGGACCATGAACAGGTCCGTGCCGCTGCCGGGGACCCGCAGCATGTCCCCGAACGAACAGAAGATCACCTCGGGGTGGGCGGCGATCGCCAGCGCCCGGTCGATCGTCTCCAGCGGCGTGACGCACACCGGGCAGCCGGGGCCGTGGATGAACTCGACCTGGTCCGCGAGGAGCTGGTCGATCCCGTTACGGATGATCGAGTGGGTCTGGCCGCCGCAGACCTCCATGATCGTCCAGCGCCGGGTCGCGGTGGCGATGATCGCATCCAGCAGCCGGCGGGCCAACGCCGGGTCGCGGAACTCCGTCAGGTACCTCACCGGCTCGGCCCGGTCATGCCCGGTCCCGCCGCGCGCGATCCCAGCTCCTCCTCGAGCAGCCCCAGGTCCCGGAACATCGCGAGGGTCTCCCGCGCCGCGGCCTCGTCTACCCTGATCAGCCCGAAGCCGGCATGGATGATCGTGTACTCCCCGACGGTCGCGTCGGGCAGGTAGGCGAGGCACACCGTCTTGGTGACGCCGCCGAAGTCGACGATCGCCATCCGCGTACCGCGGTCGTCCCAGATCTCGATGATCTGGCCCGGTATCCCCAGACACATGCCGTCAGGCTTCCTTCCCGCCGAAGGTCGGCTCCGTCGGGCGGCCCAGCGCCGCGACCGCCGCCTGGCCCAGCGCCAGCCCACCGTCGCCCGGCGGCACCACCCGATGGACGAGTACGTTGAACCCGGCGGTGGCGAGCCGGGCGCGGCAGGCCCGCGTCAGCACCACGTTGGCGAACACACCGCCGGTCAGACCGACCAGGCGGACTCCGTACCGCCGCCGCGCGAGCCCCGCGACCTCGGCCACCGCGTCCGCGACCGCCAGATGGAACGCGCCGGCCAGCACCGGCACCGCCACCCCCGCCCGCAGACTGGCGACGATCCCCGCGAGCACCCCCGCCGGGTCGAGGACGCCGTCCGCCAGGCCGAAGGCGAGCCGGCAGGCACCGGCGCCGCCGAGCCCGGCGCCGCCGAGCCCGGCGCCGCCGAGCCCGGCGCCGCCGAGCTCCGCCGCGGTGAGCCCGTCCGCGGCGAGCGCCTCCAGCTCGACGGCAGCCTGCGCCTCGTAGGTGATCCGGTGGCGCACCCCGAGCAGCGACGCCACCGCGTCGAACAGGCGGCCCATGCTCGTGCAGGGCACGCAGGCCACGCCCCGGTCCAGCGCGGTGCGCAGGGTGCGCAACTCCGCCACGGAGCAGGCCCGCACCGGCGCCAGGTCCGCGGTCCAGTCCAGGCCGGCGGCGGCCAGATGGGCGAGCGCGACCCGGTACGGATTGCGGACGGCGGCGTCGCCCCCGGGCAGGCCGATCGGACGCAGGTGCGCGACCCGCTCGGCGCGGGCGACGTCCGGGCCTACCAGCAGCACCTCGCCGCCCCAGATCGTGCCGTCGAGCCCGTAGCCGGTGCCGTCGAACGCGACCCCGAGGATGGTGTCGCCGAGCCTGCCGTGCTCGGCGAGCAGGGCGGCCACATGGGCGTGGTGGTGCTGGACCAGGTGCGGCGACCGGCCGGCGGACCGTGACCCGTAGGTGGAGGCCTGGTTCGCCCCCGCCACCGGGTTCCCGGCGGCCGCGTCTTCGGCCCCCGTGGCCGCCGCGCGTTCGGCCCAGGCCCGAGTGACGTATCCCGGATGGAGGTCGGCGGCGAGCGTCTCCGGCGCGACGCCGTACAGGTCGGTCAGGTGCGCGGCGGACCGCTCGAAGGCCCCGAGCGCCGCCAGGCTGCCCATGTCACCCAGATGCTGGGACACGAACGCGCGACGGTCCGTGGTGAGGCAGAACGTGCTCTTGCCCTCGCCGCCCACGGCGAGCACCGACCGGACAGGGCGGCCGAGGTCCACCGGCAGCGGAACGTATCCGCGGGAGCGCCGCACCGGCAGCACCTGCCCGTCGTCTCCGTCGTCCCCGTAGTCGCAGCGCACCACCGAGTCGTCACACGGCAGGAGGATCGGTCGGTCGTGCCGGAGGAACGCGTCGGCGAGGCCGGCGAGCCGGTCCCGCGCGTCGTCGTCGGCGAAGCAGATGGGCTCGCCCGAACGGTTGCCACTGGTCATCACCAGCATCCGCGGCGGTGGCGGGCCGCCGCCCGGGACCGGCGCGAACAGCAGGTGGTGCACGGGCGTGTACGGCAGCAGCAGCCCCACCAGCGGGGTGCCGGGGGCGACCAGCCGCGATAGCCCCGATATCCCCGATATCCCCGCCGCGGGCGAGCGGCGGACGAGCACGATCGGAGCGGCTGGCGACGCCAGCAGCGCCGCCTCCGCCGACGACAGGTCGGCCACCAGGGCGGCCGTCGCCAGGTCGCGCACCATCACCGCGAACGGCTTGTCGGGCCGGCCCTTGCGGGCGCGCAGGCGCGCCAGGGCCGTGTCGCCGGCCGTGTCGCCCAGGTCGTTCTCGGCCGAGCAGGCCAAGTGGTAGCCGCCGACGCCCTTGACCGCGACCACCGCGCCGGCCGCCAGCGCCCGCTGGGCCGCCGCCAGCGCGGCGTCCGTGCCGTGCACCTCTGGTCCGGTGCCGTCCGCGGGGCTGAACCACAGCTTCGGTCCGCAGGACGGGCAGGCGACGGGTTCGGCGTGGAAACGGCGGTCCGCCGGGTCGGCATACTCCGCCGCGCACCGCGCGCACATCGGGAAACGGGCCATCGTCGTGGCTGCGCGGTCGTACGGCAGCGCGCTGATGATCGTGTACCGCGGGCCGCAGTTGGTGCAGGTGATGAACGGGTGGCGGTGGCGCCGGTCGGTCGGGTCGAACATCTCGCGCAGGCAGTCGGCGCACACCGCGGTGTCCGCGGGCACCAGGGTGCGGTCGCCGGGAACGGTCGCGCCGGCCACGATCCGGAACCCGGCGTCGCCGGCGGTCGACCGGGTCATGCTCGTCACCGTGACGCGCTCGATATGCGCGAGCGGTGGCGCCTGCGGTTCGAGCCGGCGCAGGAACTCGGCCACGGCCACCTCGTCGCCTTCGACCTCGGCGAACACCGAGGTCGAGTCGTTGCCGACGAATCCCGCGAGCCCGAGGGTGCCCGCGAGCCGGTGGACGTAGGGCCGGAAACCGACGCCCTGGACGACGCCCTCCACCACGACCCGGCGCCGGACCCGGCGCTTGGCCCGCTCGGCCCGCCCGGCCCGCCTGTTCTGCTCTCCGGTCACACCCGCCGCCAGATCATGACCCGGTTGTTGCCCGAGTCCGCCACCGCGAGCCGGTCGCCGCGCACCGAGAGGCCGTACGGCCAGCAGAAGGTGTCGGCTTCGACGCGGGTCCACCGGTTCTCCCCGGTCTCGGCGAACGACGGCTGGCCGAGCACAGCGGTCGCAGGCATGGAACTGCGCCGCGGCAGTTCGTCCCACAGCAGGACGCGGTTGTTGGCGGTGTCCGCGACGGCCAGCAGGTGCCCGTCGCTGTCGACGGCGTAGGGGAAGCGCAGGACGTCGGCCCGGCCAGGCGCGTAGGGGAACTCCCCGGAGCAGGCGAGATCGGGCTGGCCGAGCACCAGATCTGCGTCGCTGTCGGCGTCGGGATGGGGGGCCCAGCCGAGCAGCCGGTGGTTGCCGGCGTCCGCGACCAGCAGCCGATCGGCGGTGCCGGCGAGGTCGTGCGGCCACCGGAAGCTGGCCGGCCCGGCCGCGCCGCCACGGTTCTCGTCCCGGCGGGTGGGATCGGGCTGCCCCAGCACCAGGTCGGGTAGCCGGCCGGGTGAGGACGGCAGGCCATCCGACCAGCCCAGGATCCGCCGGTTACCGGTGTCAGCGACGTAGAAGCGCCCACCCACCACGGCCACCCCGAAGGGCCAGTAGAAGGTGTCTGGTCCGCACGGGCCGCCCCGGTTCTCGCGGACGGCGCCGGCGTCCGGCTGCCCGAGCACGAGGTCGGGGGCGGTGTCGGTGACCGTCGGGATCTTGTCCCAGACCAGCACCCGGTGGTGCCAGGCATCGGCGACCACGAGCCGGCCGTCCGTGACGAGCACGCCGGTCGGCAGGTGCAGGCCGCGTTCGGGTCCGCGCCCCGCGGCCGCCGGTCCTTCGCTCGTCGCGTCGGCCTGGCCGAGCACGACGTCGGCGGGGGTGCCGTCGACGGCCGGCAGACCATGCCAGATCAGCACCCGGTGGTTGCCCGAGTCCGCCACCACGAGCAGGTCGTCGCCGAGCCACACCCCGCGCGGCGCGTACAGCCGGGACGCCGACGGCCGCGCCGACGGCAGAGCCAGCCCGCCGGGCGCCGGGGCGCCGATCCACACCGCCGGTTCCCAGCCCCCCGCCCATCCGGCCTGCCCAGCCCATCCGGTCGGAATGGTCGGAGTGGCCGGAGTGGCGTCACCGAGTGTTCCGCTGCCGGGCGTCACGTCGACTTCGCGGTGAGCCGGCGGGCGATCTCGTCGAGCACCCCGCGCACGGCCAGGACGGCGTCGGAGTCCCCGAACTCCTCGAAGATCGCCCGTGCCTCGTGCAGCACCGCCTGCGCCGGGTCGAAGAGGCCGAGGTGGGCCAGGGCGTTGCCCTGGTTCGCCCGAGCCCGGGCGTAGCCGAGGGGGTCGACGTCGCGGTCGCGGGCGGCGATGACCTCCTGGTAGCGCGCGACCGCCTCCCGCAGGTTGTCCTCCCGGTGTGCGGACGGCGCGTAGACCAAGGCGTTGGCCAGGTTGAGCTGGGTGCTGGCCCACCGCTCGGGATGGGTCTCGCGGGTGTAGACGGACAGGGCGGTCCGCAGGCCCTGCACAGCTACGCCGACCCGCAGTTGGTCGGACGCCTGCGCCATCGGCATGGCCAGATATGCCGTGGCGAGGTTGACCTGTACCGCCGCGAACAGCTCCGGGGCGGTGTCGATGCGGACCAGGCGCAGCGCCGAGAGGTAGTGCTCCACCGCGGCCTTCAGGCTCGCCGGATCGCCCCCGGCCAGCTCCTGGTAGGCCGAACCGAGGCTCAGGTGCAGCTCGGCCCGGCCGACCGTGAGGTCGGTGGCGGCCAGCGCGGCGAGCGCCGCCGTCAGCTCTGCGATGACGGCCGGGCTCGGCCCCTCGACTCCGCGACGCAGGTCCGCCGCGGTGGACCTGAGCTGGGCGGCGAGACCGGGGGAGGGCTCCCGCGCTGCGGCGATGGCCCGCTCCAGCAGCCCCGCCGCCTCGCCCGGCCGGCCGGCGGCCATGGCCTGGGCGGCGTGTGCGGACCACACCATTGCCGCGATCTCGCCGGTCTCCCCGCCGGGCGGCGGAGGTTCGTCCAGCTCGCCCAGGGCGAACCGGACCACGTCCACCAGAATCCCCAGCTCGTCGCCGAGCGCCCGGCGCAGTGCCACCGGGTCTTCGGGGTCAGCGCCCGCCGGCCGCAGCACGAAGCGGTTGTAGCGGTCGACCGGGTCATCGCCGCGCAGCTGCCCGACGGCCGCGACGACCTCCCCGCGGTAGGCGAGCTCCAGCGCGGCCAGCTCCGCCGGCCAGGCCGCCGGCACCTTCCCGGCCGCCAGCGTCCGGCGCAGGTCGGCCGTGGCCTCGCCGCCCGGCACGAGCAGGAAACCGGCCGGCAGCGGGAAGACCCCGACGGGCTGCGGGCGCGCGCAGGTCACACCCGTGCCGATGACGTCGTCCTCACCCATGCGCGTCCTCACCCAGGTGTCTGGTCATCTGGACCTGTGCGTCTGGTCATCCATGTGTCTGGTCATCCATGCGTCTGGTCATCCGTCCGTTCCGCCGGTCCCGGGGGTGAGACCGGCGATGATCAGCTCCCGGACCTGTTCCATTGCCCGGCGCACCGCGGGACTGAGATCGGCGCCGGGCTCCACGCCGCCCGCCTCGATGAGGTAGACGACGACGTCGCCCGGATAGCCGTCGCCGAGCAGCCAGCGCCCGAACGCCAGCGCCTGGTCCCAGCGGAAGGCGTGCGGGTGCAGCGCGTCCAGGGGCAGGTTCTCCAGTTGTGCGCCCGGGACCTCGAACACGGTCCCGGGCTTGGCCCCGGTGCGGCTGGCGTCGACGACCACGACCCGGCGCGCGCCGCGCATCGCGAACGCCGTGTCCATCCCGGCGGTCCCCCCGTCGACCAGGCGCACCCCGGCCGGGACGCCCGTCTCGGCGAGCCGGCGGACCAGGATCGGCCCGACCCCGTCGTCACCGCGCAGCAGGTTGCCGCAGCCGATCACGGCCACCTCGCACCCTGGTGGTTCGAAACCGGGCGGATCGACCTGCACCCGCGGCCCGGGCGGGGGTCGCGAGGCGGCACTCGCCTCCCGGTCCCCGGTCATAGGTCGGTCCCGGTCATAGGTTGTCGTTGATGACGAACCTGCTGAGCTCCCGGCCGGTCCTGCCGTCGTAGGCGTGGACCGTGCAGACCAGGCACGAGTCGAAGCTGCGGGCCACGTGGCCGAGCTCGATCGGGTTCTCCGGATCCACGATGGGCGTGCCGACGAGGGCCTGCTCGATGGGACCGGGCGCCTCGGAGCCGTCGCGGGGGCCGATGTTCCAGGCGGTCGGGGTGACCACCTGGTAGTTCGCGATCTTGCCGTCCTCGATGACGATCCAGTCCGAGAGCGAGCCGCGGGCCGCCTCCGTGGAACCGAAGCCGCGCCCTTCGGCGTACTCCACCGGCTTGAGGTGGAACGGCTCGTGCAGGTCCAGCTGGTCGAGCCAGGCCCGCGTCCACTGGTAGTACCTGGCGGCCTCGTGCATCCGGGCCAGCAGGCGGACCATCACCGACGGGCCGATGGCCGCCAGGATGTCCCCGAACAACGGGTCGTCGTCCTGGTGGGCACCCGCGCCGGGAGCCGCGGCGGCGACGCGGCGGGCGAGCGGCCCGGCCTCCAACGGCAGGTACCCGTGGTTCGGCACCTCGTACCGGGGTGACTTCGCCCAGCTGTACTTGCCCTGCTCCCGGCCGCGCGCCGGATCGATGGGCCGGGTCTCGCCGTCGAACGGGTGGCGCGCCTCGGTCCCCTCGTAGAACGAGTGGGTGACGTCCTCCCGCACCCGGGCCTGGTCGAACTCGGAGTACTCGCCGCCCGCGTACACCCCGGACCGGCCGATGAGTGCCGCGTTGCGGCCGGAGATGGTCGGCCGGGTGTAGAGGTCGGGGGCGAAGTATGTCCCGGTCGCCAGGTAGTTGCCGACTCCCTGGCCGTAGCGGTCCAGGCCGAGGCCGAGGCAGTACCGGAGGAAGAAGCCGCAGTCGCTGTCGCGCTGGGCGGGGTTCTCGTCCACCCAGGCGAGCACGTCCTGCCAGGTACGGTTGGCCAGCCAGCGCTCCACCGAGCAGCCGAGCCACTGCTTCTCCAGCCAGTTGACCTTCCAGTGTTCCAGGATGGCGATGGAGCGGGTCACGTCCGGCAGCGTCGGCGCGCACATCACCCCGCCGGGCACCATGAAGCTGGAGTGCGGCCACTGCCCGCCGAAGATGGCGTAGACCTCCACCGGCTTGGCCGACAGCACCACCGCCGGGCCGTAGCTGCTGCCGGTGTAGGGCGCGAACCGCCGCACCGCCTCCTCATACAGCGGCGAGGAGGCGTATTTCTGGTTTGTGAGGTCGATGGCGAACAGCGCGTAGAAGCAGCGCGGGATGCTCTGCAACGTCTCGCACGCCTGCGCGATGTTGCGGACCAGCGTCGCGTTGGGCGGCATCTCGGTGCGCCACGCGACGTCCAGCGCGTACGCCGACTTGTACAGGTGGCTGCCCCCGCAGATCCCGCAGATCCGCGGGGTCACGATCAGGCCCGCCTGCGGGTCCTTGCCGCGCAGGATGATCTCAAAGCCCCGGAACATCGCCGCCTCGGTCCACGCCGAGGTGACCACCCCGTCGTCGATCGTGACCCGGACGTCGAGGTCGCCCTCGACGCGCCCCAACGGGCTGATGTTGAGATCGACGGTGGCCATTGGAATCCTCTCTCCTCCCCGTCCGTTCCTCGCGGTCTCCGGTCGGAGCACGCGCGGTCATCGGTCATCGGCTGCCGGGCGGCTAGACGACGAACATGTCCTCCTTCGACCACTGCGGGGCGACTATCCGGGCGGCTGCCGCGTGTGCCAGGTAGCCGAGGTGGCCGCTGCCCGCCGGCACCTCCCGCGGAATGAGCCCGCCGACCTTCCGGGTCCTGAAGACCGTGCCGGGGGCGAGGTCGAAGAATGGGAACTCCGGCTCCGTGCACCCGATGCACGGCATGCCGGCGCGGGTCTTCGACGACTGGCGGTTCCACAGGATCCGGTTGCACGGGGAGTGGGTCATCGGGCCGCGGCAGCCGAACTCATAGAACAGGCAGCCCTTGCGGGTCCCGTCCCCGAAAGCCAGGGTCGACTGCTTGTATTCGAAGTACTCCGCCCTGGTGCAGCCGGTCTGGGTGAATGTCGTGAAGAACGTCCGTGGCCGGTGCAGCTCGTCGAGCGCGATGTCGGCGGCCCGGCCAGTGGCCAGCGCCACGATGATCTGCGTGATCCAGTCCGGGTGGGCCGGGCAGCCCGGAATGTTGACGACGGGCAGCCCGGAGCGCGACCGGAAGCCCGGGCCGAGGAAACCGCCGCGTTCACGCTTGTGGAACTGCAGCCCGGTGGAGTCCGTCGGGTTCGGCGCCGTCGCGGGGATCCCGCCCCAGCACGCGCAGTCCCCGATCGCCACCACCACCTGAGCCTGGGCGGCCAGCTCGCGCACCCAGTCCTGCATGGGCCGCTCGGCGAAGACGTCGAAGCCGCCGGTTCCGTCCGGGCCGCGGATCACCGAACCCTCGAAGACGAAGATGTCGACCGGCCGCTCACCCCGCGCGCAGTCGGTGAACAGCTCCCGGGCCTGGGCGCCGTTCTCCAGCCCCAACGATGGGTGCCAGAGCAGTTCCAGCCCGAAGTCGGTGATCAGGTCGACGACGTTGGGCTCGTCGGCGTTCAGGAAGGACATCGTGTTGCCGCTGCACGCCCCGCCTTGGAACCACAGCACGGATGACATCAGCACTCCCTTCGTCGGACGGGCCGTGGTCGGCACCGCGGTCCGCCGCACCGCCCACCTCCACGAGCGGACCGAGCCCTCCGGCGAGGTGATCAGAAGCCGCTGGGCCGGGTGATCGTCGGGTGGCCCGTCGCCTCACGGAGACGTCCGGCAGAGCAGACGCTATGTCCCCCAACGCCGGACGCCTATCGACCGTGCGCGGAGGCTGCCACCAACGCGCAGTCACCAACGCGCAGTGCGGTTTGGTGAAGCGCACACGACCGGGTGAGAGTGGGGTATGCACCGGCCATCCCAGCCTGCCCTCATCGACGCCCGTGGGGCGAGCGCCGAGGCGCGGCCCGGCGAAGTGGTGAGCCGGTGCGATGCCGGCTCGGGCGGGTCACCGGATCAGGCGGGTCGCCGGAGGGTGCCGGGGGAGGACCGGGCGATGCACGAGCTGTCCGTCTGCCGATCGATCGCGGACGTCGTCACCCGGCACGCGGCCGGTCGGCCGGTCACCCGGGTGCACGTCCGGGTGGGCCAGCTGCGCCAGATCGTGCCGGAAACCCTCGCCTACTGCTGGGAGCTGATGAACGCTGGGCCCCCGGAGAGCGCTGGGCCGCCGGGGAACGGCGCCGATCCCCCCGGCGGGCAGGTGCTGGCCGGGTCTGTGCTGGCCGGGTCTGTGCTGGAGGTCGAGAGCGTGCCGGTCAGTGTGTGCTGCCGGGTGTGCGGGACCCGCGGCGAGCTGGCGGACCGGGTGCTGCGCTGCGGCACCTGCGGCGCGGCCGGCGTCACCATCGTCACCGGCGAGGAGTTCCTCGTCACCTCGTTCGAGGTGGCTTCCGACCCGGTAGTTCCCGACCCGGTAGTTCCCGACCCGGTAGTTCCCGGCACCGTGGAGGCGTGACGCGCGGTGGGTCGCTTCCATCCCCACCCGGAAGGGGCGCATCCCCACCCGGAAGGGGCGCCGCACGAGCACTCGGGTCCGCACTCACCGGCCGGGGTGTCCGTCGGGGACCATTCCGGCTATGGCACCGGGCCCGAACGGGTCGAGGTCCTCGAGCGGATCCTCGGGGAGAACGAGCGGGTCGCGCTGGCGAACCGGGCCGCCTTCGACGCCGCCGGCGTCACGGTGGTGAACCTGATGTCCGCTCCCGGCGCCGGTAAGACCACCCTGCTGGTCGAGACGCTGCGCCGTCTCGGCCCGCATCTGCGGGTCGGGATCATCGAGGGCGACATCGAGACCAGCATCGACGCCGACCGCCTCGACGGGCTCGGCGCGGCGATCGCCCTGATCAACACCGGTAACGGGTTCGGCGGGGAGTGCCACCTGGACGCGCCCATGGTCGCCTCGGCGCTGGGCCGGCTGCCCCTGCGCGACCTCGATCTCGTCGTTATCGAGAACGTCGGCAACCTGGTGTGCCCCGCCGAGTTCGAGGTCGGGGAGGATCTGCGCGCGATGGTGTTCGCCGTCACCGAGGGCGAGGAGAAGCCCCTCAAGTACCCGGTCATGTTCCGCTCGGCCGACCTGGTGCTCGTCAACAAGACGGACCTGCTTCCCCACCTCGACTTCGACCTCGAGGCGTTCCGGAAGAACCTCGCCGACGTCAACCCGGGCGTGGCCGTGCTGGAGGTCAGCGCCCGTACCGGCCAGGGGGTCGACGCCTGGTGCGCGTGGCTGCGCGCCCTACCCGGACAGCGCCCGGAGCCTACGATCGGCGGGGCCGTGCTCGATGACGACGGGGATCCAGCGCGGGCGGGCGCTCGACGACGGGCTCCTGGAAGGCGACGGTCTCGACGTCCGTGACCGCGAAATCGATGATCTCGACATCAGACGGCCCGAAGTCGGGTGCCTGGAAGAGGCGGATCGTCAGAGGCGGGGGCTCCTGCCGCGGCAGAGACCGCGGCGGCTCCGACGCGGAGAAGAGGGGGATCGAGGCGGTGGCGATGAGATGTCTCGCTTTCGGGGTGGGCTGCCGGAGTGGAACGAGGGGTAGGACGTCAGGGCGGTGACAGGCTTCCCCGCGGGACCTTCCGCCGCCTACGTGGCGTCTTCGGGTTTCGCGAATCGAAGCCTCACGGCGTCAGAGACGGGACATCTTGCTGAACGGGCTCAGAATGCGTTCCTGCTGGGAACCGAAATCGACGAGGACGGCGATTTCTTCTTCGACCCCGGTTACCTGGCCGAGGCCGTACCTGTCGTGGGTGACCCGGTCTCCTACGGCGAACCGCTTGCACGGCGGGGTGACCGGGGCCTTGAAGGGGCTGGTGGACAGACGGGGCCTGGGTACCGCTGACTTGGTCATCGCCTCCAGTATGCGCCTGCCGCACCGGGCGCCGCTGCTCGTCGTCGACGAAGACCAGGCGATCATCGCTGCTCTCACCGGCCAGGGCGCCCGGACGAGCGAGGCTGCCGACCTGCTGCCCGCGCGTGTCGCCGGGACTCTACCGGCCGCACCCTTGAGCGCCTAGCCTTCATCTACCGAGTGCTACCGAATGCTACCGAGGGTTATCGGTCGTGTGGGGCGCTGAGGTCGTCGATCAGCTCGGCGAGGACGAGTTCCTCGTCCACTCTGATTGCATGGTGCTCCAGCGCGGGGCGCAGGTCGGGGTCCCAGGCCGCGTCGACCGGCCGGCCGGCCAGCTCGCCACCGGTCACCGTGGCCAGCGCCGCCTGATAGGACCGGGCGTCGAAACGCCATGGCCGCCAGCCGATCCGTTCCCGCAGCCCATTGGCGATGCGGAGGCCGCCCCAGTCGAAGTCGCCGTGGTAGGCGAACCGCGCGCCCTGGCCGGCGAGCGCCGAGAGCAGGCCGATGACGGCGGCCGACGGCTGGCCGTTCACGCACACCAGCGGCGGGGTGCGGCCCGCCAGCTCGTCGGCGGCGCTGGCCAGCACGATCGGATTCTCACACAGGTACACCACTCCGAGGCCCACCCCGAGGTCGCCGCGGTCCTGGCCCGGGCCGACCTGGCGCAGAGTGAGCACGCAGGGCTCCCCCGCCTCACGACAGATGGCCAGGATCCGGCCGGTCGGGCTGTCCGCCCCGCCCGGCAGGCCCAGGCAGAGCACCGTGGACGACAGTTCGTCACGGTGCACCCCGGCAGCGGCCCACGCGGCGCGGCGGCCCGCGGCCGAGCCGTCACCCGCCGGGTGGGATCCGCCCAGTACCCGGGCCGCCGCCAAGGCCAGCGTCGCCAGCGGCCGGCCGTCGTCGAGCGCGTGCGCGTCGCCGGTGCTGGTGGCGGCCAGCCGGCCCAGCGCCACGCCGGGTGAGGGCAACGCGTCGAGCACCCGGACCAGGTCGGCGACCAGCGGCACCGCCGCGTCCGGGGTGCCAGCCAGCCGGCGCAGCAGGCCGGTGCTGTCCAGCCAGGACCGCCAGGGGGTGAGTTCGGGGCGCCGGGCGAGGAGGTCGTCCAGGGGCTGGTGCGCCTGCGCCCAGGCCCGTGACTGCGCCGTGGCCAGCTCCGCCCGCTCCGTGACATCCCCGGTGAGCTGGCGGACGGCGGCGGCGAGTCCGCCCGGCGCGGCGCCGCTGGACCGCAGCACCGCGTCGACCTCGTCCAACGACACGGACAGCGAAGCGCCGGCGCCGGCCCGGCGGCCCAGCAGCCGCTCGACCCCCCGCCGCTGGTCCGCGCTGGCCCGGCCGAGGGTGACTGTCCCGGTGAGCGGCCGGCCCAGCTCGATCCTGCGCCGCACCCGGTCGAGCAGCCACGCCGTGTGCTCACCGCCCAGCAGACGGCGCAGCCGTTCCACATCGCGGGCGGCTCCCGTATCGCGGGCGGCCCCGGTCGACGACGCGCTCACTCGAACGGCAGGGGCTCGGTGTCGCCGCCCTGCGCCGGACGGAGCGGCTGGGGCTGGTCGAGTAGCTCGGGCTGGTCGGGCCGCTCGGGCTGGTCGGGCTGGTCGGGCCGGTCGGGCTGGTCGGGCCGCTCGGGCTGGTAGGGCACCGGCCGGTCGACGCGGGTGCGCTCGTGCCCGTCCCACCGCCACGGCGTGACGAGCACGGCGTCGATGCCGTCCCGGCGGGACAGCTGCGCGATCGCCAGGCCGGGGACCTGCGGGTAGCAGCCCCACTCGCGCTCGCTGGTCATCACCACATCGAGGTCGAACGCGGCGAGCAGGCCCAGGCACTTGGCCCGCGAGTCGTCGTCCACCCCGGCGAACGCCTCGTCCAGGGCGACCAAGCGGGGTGCATGCCGGTTGCCGGAGGAGTCGTAGAACGACGAGGCGGCTGCGAACAGCGGCACCGACGCCGCGAGCACCCGCTCACCACCGGATGCCGGACCGCTCGCCGGCCGCCACTGACCGTCCTGGAATCGCTGCACAGCGAACTCGTGCCAGCCGCGGTAGTCCAGGGCACGGGTCAACTGCTCGGCCCATCCGCCGGTGGTGTCCGCGCTGTGCTCCCGGTTGATCTGCTCCTGGAGGAACGCGCCGACGGCGGTCCGCTCGGCGGGGCTCCAGGCGTCGGCCGTCTGCCGCAGCAGCCGGTCGCGCACCGTGCCGAGCCCCTCGGGGGCGCTGCGGGCGACCCGCCACTGCAACCGCAGCCGCATGCCGGTCGACGTGGGCCGTTGTGCGAGGTCCGTGTTGATCCGGCGGACCTGGCTCTCGGCGTCGCTGATCAGTTCCTGCAGGGCGCCGGCCACCTCGTTCACGAGGTGGTTCTCCAGGATCTCGCGTTCCTTCGCGGACAGCAGCATCGCCCGCTGTCCGGTCTCCGCCTCCAGCGCGGCGACCAGGGCCGGGATGTCCTGCTTGCGGCCCTGGAACAGGACGTCGACCACGATCACGCCGTCGGAGACGATCATCCCGACCGAGTGGCCGTGCCGGGACAGCGCGTCGGTGAGAACCTTGTGCTCGGCCGACACCCGCTGCTGCGCCAGCTCCCACCGGCGGTCGGTGTCGTCGACGTCGTCGAGGGCGGCGTTGACCGCCCGGGCGAGCGTGATCGCAGGGTACGGCGCCCAGCCGGCAGCCGGGTCCGGGATCT
Source organism: Frankia sp. CeTa3Moorea (assembly GCF_978021225.1). Taxonomy (NCBI): domain Bacteria; kingdom Bacillati; phylum Actinomycetota; class Actinomycetes; order Frankiales; family Frankiaceae; genus Frankia; species Frankia sp. CeTa3Moorea. The sequence continues at coordinate 37,533 of NZ_CDXDOR010000011.1, forward strand.
CCAGGCCCGGGACGGCGACCGCGAGCAGGCCGGTGGCCGCGAACGCCCGGAGCTTCACGACAGCCGCCTCGCGTTCGGCCGCGGCGGTGGTGATCGCCTCCCGCAACGTCTCACGCCGGCCGTGAGCCCGGCCCCGGGCGTCGAGCGCATCCCGTTCGGCGGCCCGCGCCTGCTTCTCCCGCTGCCCGCACCGGTCGAGTTCGGTGTCGACGGCGGCCAGTTTGCGGAACAGTTCGTCGACGGCGGCGCCGGCCGTCTCGACCAGGACCCGGTGACGCTCGGCGGCCGCGTCGGCCTGCGTCTGCGCCTCGGCGACCGCCTCGGCCGCCTGTTCCTGGCGTTCCAGCGCGAGGGTGAGTTCGTGTTCCGCCTCGGTCGCCGCGCGGCGGGACCGGTCCAGCGACTCCGCCGCCGGCCACAGCGCGGCCAGCTCCGCCCGGTAGTCACCCAGGGCGTCCCGGACGCCGGCCAGCGCGGCCGGCTCCGCGGGCAGGCGCACGTCGCCGGCGAACTCCTCGGCCGCCGCCCGTGCCTCACCCGCGGCCTGCTGCCGGCGGGCCGCGACAGCTGCCGCCTCCTGGTGCTGGGCGTCGATCCGCCGCTTGGCCTTGTGCTCCGTGGCCAGCTGCGCGTGCGCCTCGCGCAGGTCGCCGTCGGAGGGCCGGGCCCCGTGCTCGGCGGCCAGCGAGAGCTGCCGGCCGGCCAGCTCCGCGGCGGCCGCGGCCAGTTCGTCGAGCCGTAGCTCGATCCGGGCCGCCTCGGCGCGCAGGTGGTCGAGCCGGGCCCGCCTGGCCGCCTCGCGGGCGCCCTCACCGATGTAGCCGGCGGTTTCCTTGCGCCACCCGCCGGTCAGGACCCCGTTACCGAACCGGCCGTCCACGGTGACCCAGGTCCCGATGTCCCAGGTCCCGATGCCCGAGGTCCCGATGCCCGAGGTCCCGTTGGCCGCCGGCCCGTGGGCCAAGGAGCCGCCGGCCGGGCCGGGCCCACCGCGCAGGCCGATCGTCGCGAGGACGGCGGCGACCGCGGTGTCGCTCAGCCGGCCCGCGCGTGCGTCGTCGCGGTCGATCGCCGGCGTGAGCACCGCAGCCAGCCCACCCCCCGGCGCCGGCCGCCCGGGCGTGACCAGAACGTCGTCGCTGACGGGGTCGTGCAGCCGCCCGTCCGGGCCGACCCAGGCGTCGAGGATCCCGGCGGCCTCCAGCGCCGCCTCGATTCCGGCCCGGTGCTCGTCGGGCACGCCGTCGACGAAGTCGACGACTTTCCACAGCGGGGCGCCGTCCCGGCCGTCCCGCCCGTGCTCGTCGCGGGTGTGCGGGGCCGGCGGCGAGTCGTGGCCACCGGCCGCCAGCCGCTCGATCTCCTCGGCGAGCCGTTCGAGTTCCCGCCGGGCGGCCGTCTGCTCGCCGTCGAGGACGGCCTGCCGGCGGCCGAGACCGGCGGTGGCCAGCCGCGCCGCCTCGTCCACCGCGGTGGCGACCGGGTTGGGCCCGTCGAGCGTGTCCACCCAGCCGGCCAGGGCCGCCAGCGCGGCGTCCGGGTCGGCCGGCCGCAGGTACGCGCAGCCGGCCAGGTAGGCCGTGCAGGCCGAGACGAGGTCCGCCCCGCGCTGGGCGGTCAGGTCCTCGGCCGCCGCGATCCGCTCGGCGGCGGCCTGCTGCTCGGCAGTGATCCGGTCCAGGTCGTCCCGGGCTGCGCGCAGCGCCACGCCGGCGTCGGCCGCCGCGCGCAGCAACCCGTCGAGGCGGTTCACGGCGGCGCCCTGCTGCCCGACCAGGGCCTCGGCGGATCGCCGGGCGTCGCGGTACGGCGGTTCCCCGCCGTCCAGCTCGGTGAGCACCGCGGCGTGCCGGCCGGTGACCAGGGCGGCCTCGGCCGCCAGCCCGGCGGCCCGGACCGCGGCCTCGAAGCCCGCCGCGTCGGCCTGGACCGTGCGTTCCGCCCCCGTGAGCCGGCTCTTCCGGTCGCCGGCGGCCTCGGCCGCGGCCTGGCTGTCCCGGTCCCGCTGGGCGGCGAACCGGGCGAGCCGCCCGGCATCCTCCTCGGCGCCCCGCAGCGCCGCCGCGTCGCGCATCTCCGGGCTGTCCCGCAGCGCGTCCCGCCGGGCGGTCAGTGTGGCCTTCGCCTCCTCCACCTCGGTGAGCGCCTGCTGCGCGGCCGTCAGGGCCTCGACCGCCGCCTGATGCGCGGCGTCGGCCTCGGCGAGATCCCGCCCGTGCTGCTCGTAGCGGCTGTGCGCCTGTCGCGGCGGCGCGGCGTACCGTTTCGCGGCCACCCGGGCGTACCGGCGGTAGTGGGTCAGGAACGCCTGCGCCGCCGTTTCCGCCTCGGCGAGGGCGCGCAGCGTCTCCCGTTCCTCGTCCAGGCCCCGGAACGCCTCGGCCACGGTGACCACGAGCGCGGGGTCCAGCGGCGGCAACGCCTCGGTGAGTGCCCGGGAGAGCAGCTTCTCGTCGGGCTTCTTGGACAGCTGCGGCTGACGTAGCTGGATCAGGAGGTTGACCAGGGCCTCGTACCGGTGCCCGCCGAGACCGAACAGCGCTTCGTCCACGGCACGGCGGTAGTCCGACGCGGTGTCATACACCGCGCCGTGGCCGTCGACGGCGTCTTTCAGTTTGTCCCTGGTCAGCGGCACCCGGGTCGGGCCGACCAGGGACAGCTGCGGACCGATCCGCTGGCGGGTCACGAAGAACCAGTGCCGGACGATGCCGCGCCCGCTGACCGCCTTCAGGCCGGCCCCGATCGTGCGGTACTCGGGGACGCCGTCACCGCCCAGCCGGCCGAACTCCAGCCAGGTGTAGCCGAGCCGCTCGGGATGCGGGTGCCGGCCGCCCAGCAGCAGGTTCCATTCCATCCGCTTGTTGCGGTCACCGTCCGGTTCGACCCGGTGCGCGGCCAGCTCGCCGTCCAGCAGGAACGGCAGCGTCAGCGCCAGGACCTTCGACTTGCCGGTACCGTTGTTGCCGCGCAGCAGCAGCCGCCCGTCGTGGAAGTGGAACTCTTCCACGTCGTAGTAGAAGAGATCGACGAGGCCGGCGCGCAGCGGCTGCCAGCGGTCCTCCCGGGCCGGAACGGGAATCGCGGTCGATGCCGGGGACGGTGTCGGTGTCGGTGTCGTGGGCGATGCCGATGCCGATGTAGTGGACGCGCGGGTCGGTGCCGCGGGCACGCGGGGCGAGGTGCTCATCGGCGGCTCGTCTTCTTCCTTCTGACCGGACCGCTTCTGACCGGGTCGGCGCCGCCCGCCCGGCTGTCGTGGATCGTCGGCGCCTCGACGGCGTAGCGCGCGATCGCGGGCCGGGCGAGCACCGCCGGTGGTTCGCCGGCCTGGCCCGGCACGTCCGTGACCAGCCGCAGCGCGCGCAGCTTGTCCAGCGCCATGGCGAGCAGCTCGGCGTCGGCACCCGGTTCGGTGACGCCCCGCCGCCAGTAGGTGGAATGCTCGGCCGCCATCTTCCGAACGTAGCCACGCAGCCGGCCGACCGGCACCGGCCCCGCGGAATCTGGCTGGGCGGCGAGATACTCGGCGACCAGCAGGGTCACGTGGCCGTCGGTGCGCTGTTCCGGCATCCGTACGTCGGTGAGCTCGTCGTCGGGGTCGACCATCGCGATCCCTTCCGCGCGCATCTCGGCGATCAGACCGGTGGCGTCCTCGATCCGTCTGGTGATCGCCCGGCGCTGGCTGATCAGGTAGGCGCGCTCGTCCTCGGCGAGCTCGTCGTAATAGACGACGGGATCATCGAGCAGCCGGCGGGTCAACCGGTGGCGAAGCGACCGGTTGCGCAGGTCGTCGGTGTCGGGGACGGGCTCGTGGGTCAGCTCGGCGAGCCGCGCCCCGATGTCGTCGGCGTCGATGGTCGACGGGCCGCGGGTACCGGTCAGCAGCGACGCGAGCACCCTGCGGCGTACGTCGTACAACGCGTCGCCGCTGTCGCGCAGATAGGCGTCCTCCTCGCCGGCGACCCGATCCAGCACGCCGAGCGCGAGCAGCAGCCGGACCACCGCCACGAGGTCGGAACGTTCGTCCCGGCGGCTGAGGGTGAAGGTGACCCCGGTGCGGGCCAGTTCCGGGTCGCTCGCCGCGACCAGCACCCCTTCGGCCAGCCGGCCAAGGGTGATCTGGGTATCCGCCGCCTCCAGCACCGACAGCGCGAGGCACAGCAGGACGTAGCGGCGCCGCCCGAACGGCGCTCGGCCCTTCCCCTCCCGCGCCGGGTGAGTGTCGTCCTGGATGGTCGCCGCCGTCTTGAACAGCCGTGCCGACTCGGCGTCGACGACCAGCCGCCAGCCGGTTTCGGCGGCGAGCCACTCGCGCAGCTCGGAGGCGTGCCGGCGGACCAGCCGCAGGACCTCGTCGTCCGCGCCGGCGGTGCGTAGCGGCCCGGCCAGCAGCGCGCGCAGGGCCCTGCGCCGCGCGGCCCGGTTCTCCTCGGCGACCGAGTCCGCCGTCATCCGGACACCCGTCCGGTCTCCAGCAGCTCGAGCCGGTCCGGCCCACCGGCGAGTACGACCGGATCGAGGTCGTCCATCCGGCCATTCAGATCGTTTTGCCGGTTTCGGTCATTCCTGTCGTTCGAGTCGCTCCAGTTATTCAGGCCATTCAGGCCATTCAGGTCGTTCCAGGCCGCCGGACGCGATGCCGCACCGGCCAGGTCGACGATCTCGACGGTGTGTTCCGGGCCGTCCAGGACGCCATCCTCGGTCTCGATCCGCGCCACCCCCCCGCCGGGGACGAGGGTGAGCCGGATCAGGACCGTGCCGTCGCTGGACGTGGTCTCCACCTCGGTATCGCCCGGCAGCCTGGCGGCGAGCGCGTCCCCGAGCAGGCCGAGGAACAGCCGGAACGCCTGCCGGTCCAGGACGCCGAGCTGGGACAGCAGCACCGGCCCGTCGGTGGCGAGCCGGGCCCGAGCGGACGCGGCCTGCTCCGCCTCCCGCGCGGCCTGCTCGGCGAGCAGCCGCCGCTGCCGCGCGCGGTCCGTGACCCGGTTCGGCGTTCCGCGCCGCTCGTAGGAACCGGTCCGGCGCAGCTGCGGGCTGATCCGCATCGGCGGCGCCTCCTGCCACGGCGTGTTCGGTGTCGGCTCGTCCTCCTGCCAGGCGGCGACGGTCTCCTGGCTGACGGTGAGATGCCGGGCCGAGGCCAGGCCGAAGGCGGCCCGCCACAGCCGGTGGGCCGCCGCGTCGTCAGGCGCCTCGGCAAACCAGCGGGCGAGCGTGCGGAAGTCCGCCGACCGGTCCGAACGGCCGGTACGGCGCTCGTTGAGTGCGGCGACGGTGTCGATGAGCTGGGTGATCGCGGTGATCGCCGCGCCCCGCAACAACCGTGCCTGGGAGGGACGACGTGAATCCGCCGACACGAACCAGTCGTGCAGGCCGCGCCAGCGGTTGCGCCAGCCGTCCAGGGCCGCGGCGACCGCGGCGTCGTAGGCGGTCCGAATCCGCTCGGCGTCGGTTCGCCCGGCTCCGGTCCGCTTGGTGCTGGCCCGTTCGGCGCCGGCCCGGCGGCGGTCGGACGGGCCCTCGTCGGGTACCTCGGTCACGTCGGATAGCCCGGAATTGGATGCCTCGGAGTCGGATACCTCGGGCACGTCAGGCACGTCAGGCACGGCGTCGGTCGCCTCCCGACGGGCCGCGAGCAGCAGCAGGCGTTCGACGCCGGCCCCCTCGACCTGACCCAGCAGGGTGGCGATCTCCGCGCCCCGGTTCGCCAGCTCGGCGATGAACCGGTTGATGTAGTCGATGAGCCGTTGCTTGTAGGCGAGGAACGCGTCCACGTCACCGTCCGAGAAGTCGATCACTCGGCGGAGGGACGTCATGAACGCCTGAGCGTTGTCGGCCAGTCCGGTGAACCGCTCCGCCAGCCCCAGCAGCAGCAGGTGTACCTTCGCCGGGTCGAGATCGGCGGCGTCGCCGGCCGTCATCTCCACCAGGGCGCGCAGCTGGGCGGCGATGTCCTCCAGCGCCACCGACTGCAGGGCACCCCGGCGGCCGATCGCCACCTCGTAGACGGCGATCGCCTCCTCGGCCGCCTGCCCGGCCGGGGTCAGCTGGTACAGGTAGCGCGCCCGGTGGAAGTCCGCCACCGTGGTCACCCGGCCGGTGTCCGGGTCGGCCCGCAGGTTGCCCCACTCAACGAGCTTGTCCAGCGCGGCGACGATCGACTCGGTCTGCCCCGGCCGCCCCAGGTCCGCGAGCACGTCCTCGGGGCGCATATGGACGATGAACCGGTCCCGCGCCCGCGCGAACGTCGTCAGCACCTCCCGGTAGACGTCCGCGTTGGGGGCGCTCAGATGTGCGAACGGCTGCCGGGGCGGCGCATCACCGCCGGCTGCCGGCCCGGTCTGTCCGTCGCTCGTCACACCGCCCAGTATCGCCCACCATGCTACCAAGATGCGGCTCAGGGTTCCGGCCTTCAGGCCGGGGGTGAAGAGCCGTGCGGGAAGGCCGCTTCGCGGCCTGAGCGTGCTCTAGACCGGACGGTCCCGCTCGGCGTTCTCGGCGATAGGGAGCGGTACGACTGCGGCGACACGGCGACCTCGGCTAGTGATGTACGTGATCCGGCCGCGCGCCGAAGCGGCGTTGAGCACATCGGCGAACTGGCGGCGAGCGTCGGCAGCAGAGAGTTCCGCGGATTCCTCAGCCATACACTCAATGTACTCCCATGCACGTTCACGTACACTGATGTGCATGCAGCTTCGGTACAGCTTCCGCTTGTACCCGAGCGCCGGTCAGCGCGAGTCGCTGGCGCGGGCGTTCGGGTGCGCGCGGGTGGTGTACAACGACGGCCTGCGCGCCCGGGAGACCGCCCGCACGGCGGGGTTGCCGTTCCCGAAGACCGGGGACCTGTCCAAGCTGCTGATCACCGAGGCGAAGAAGACCCCGCAACGGGCGTGGCTCGCCGACGTGTCTGCTGTGATCCTTCAGCAGTCCCTACGGGATCTGGACACGGCCTACCGGAACTTCTTCGACGGGCTGAAAGGGAAACGCCCCCGGATGGGTGCGCCCCAGTACAAGTCGAAGCGGGACACTCGACAGTCGGTCCGGTTCACCGCGAACGCCCGCTGGTCGCTCACCCCCGGCGGGAAACTACGGCTCCCGAAGATCGGGGATGTCGACGTGCGCTGGTCACGCCGGCTGCCGTCCACCCCGTCCACCGTGACGGTGATCAAGGACGGTGCGGGCCGGTACTTCGCGAGCTTCGTCGTGGAGACCGGACTGGAGGAACCGCACCCGCCGACCACGTCCGAGATCGGCATCGACCTCGGGCTGACGCATTTCGCGGTCCTCTCGGACGGCACGAAGGTCACGTCGCCGAAGTTCCTGCGCCGGGCCGAGAAGCGGCTCAAAAGAGCGCAGCGGAACCTGTCCCGCAAGAAGAAGGGCTCCCGCAACCGGGAGAAGGCCCGGGTCAAGGTCGCCCGTGCCCACGCCCGTGTGGCCGACGCGCGGCGCGAGTTCCACCACCAGCTTTCCACGAAGGTGATCCGCGCGAACCAAGCGGTTGCCGTGGAGGACCTGGCGGTCAAGGGTCTCGCCCGTACCCGGCTGGCGAAGTCGGTGCACGACGCTGGATGGTCGGCGTTCGTCGGCATGCTGGAGTACAAGGCCGCCCGGTACGGCCGGCGGTTCGCCCGGATCGGCCGGTTCGAGCCAACGTCGCAGGTCTGTTCGGTCTGCGGGGTGAAGGACGGCCCGAAGCCGCTGCACGTCCGCGAATGGACGTGCAGGGCCTGCGGGTCGGTGCTGGACAGGGATGTGAATGCGGCGGTCAACGTCGCACTGGCCGCCGGACTGGCGGTGTCAGCCCGTGGAGCGCGGGTAAGACCGGCATCCGTGCCGGCACCGCGCGGCGAAGCGGGAACCCACCCGAAGCCCACGCCCACAGCGGCGTAGCAGGCGGGAATCTCCGCCCTTCAAGGCGGAGAGGATGTCAACAGTGACACTACTGACGCGCGTCTGTCTGTACCTGCTGCGGGGGTGATGTTGCTGGCTGTCGGACGGCGCTTGACGATTGCGACGGTGGCGGTATCGCTGATGATACCATTCTGGGCATGGCTATGACATTGCGCTTGACGGACGCCGAGACGGACGCGTTGCGGCGCCGCTCCGAGCTGGAGCAGCGGTCGATGCAGGAGGTCGCCCGGCAGGCGATCCGGGAGTACATCGAGGCGCACAGCCGTGCGGAGCTGCTGGACCGGGTGTTGGACGAGGAGCTTCCGCGGTACGCCGAGGCGCTCCGCCGGCTCGGCGAATGATCTATCTGACGCTGCCCGAGCTGCTTCACGTCGCCGAACGGACGCTCGGAGCCGAGCCCCAGGTCCGAGATTATGGCCTGCTCGAATCCGCGCTGGCCCGACCGCGGGCGACCGTCTTCGGTCACGACGCGTACCCCACCCTCGACGGCAAGGCCGCTGCGCTGCTGCACTCTCTCGCCCGTAACCATGCGCTCGTCGACGGGAACAAACGCCTCGCTCTCGCCGCGCTCATCGTCTTCTATGGTCTTAACGGTCGCCGTCTGACGCTGACCAACGAGGGCGCCTACGACCTGGTGATCAGCGTCGCGGCGGGGGCGTGCGATTCTGTCGAGGAGATCACCAGGATTCTCGCGGAGGCGAGCGAACCCGGTCGATGAGAGTCGCCTCGTGGCAGCCGTTCAATGCGTCATGACCATGACGGCAGATGCGTCACGATCAAGCCGGCAGATGCGTCACGCGACCAAGAAAATATATGCTGTGAGCTGCGTCGATACCGCTATAATGATCGAACTCTGAAGTGGTGAGACCGGACAGGCGGGGGTGGTCGTGGAGCCGCGCCAGCTGAGCCTTGAGCTCTTGTCGAGATCCGCGTCGGTCCCGCGATTGGCTTGATCTTCAGGCGTGATGGACCGGGGGACCGCGGATGTTCGGCCATCACGCCATTGGCGCGGTCTCACTCCTCGACCAGGGCGTCGTCTCCCATCACGCCGCGCAGGCTGACGATGGCCTGCTCGAGCGCGTCGATCGTGATCTCGCGGTCGGGCGCGCTCACTTCTCCCATGGCCTCCTCGGCGAGTTCTGACCAGGCCTGCTCAATGGCGGGTACCAGCGCCTGGCCCGCATCCGTCACCACGATGCGCACCTGGCGGCGGTCGGTGGCGACCGGCTCGCGCCGGAAGTACCCGGTCTTCTCGAGTCGCGCAAGGCTGCGGGTCGCGGTTGGCGGCTCGACGCCGAGCCGGGCCGCCAGCTCCGAAATCGTCATCCCGCCGCGATCTTGGGCCAGGTGCCACAGCAGCACGTCCTGGCCGGGGTGGAGCCCGAGCGCGGCGAATCGGCGCGCCCTCGCGGCGCGGTAGAGCTTGCCCATCTTGGTCAGCGCCCGATTGAGGCGCATGGCTTCGCCTGCGTCCACGCTGGCCATCGTATATTTACATAGTCGGCTAACATATAGCTGGCTAACAGGTGTTCGGCTAATCGTTTAGGAGGATGATCATGGATCTTGGGTTCGAGGGTCGGATCGTGTTGGTCACGGGGGCGTCAGGTGCGATCGGCGCCGCGGTCGCCAGGTTGTTCGCGCATGAGGGTGCCTACGTCGGCGTGGGCTGGCATCACAACGAAGAGGGTGCCCGGCGCCTCGTCGACGCGATCGTCCGTACGGGCGGGAAGGGGGTGGCGGTGCGGCTGGACCAGCGGGACCACGGCTCGGTCGAGGCCGCGGTGGGTGAGGTGCGGACCACGCTCGGGGAGATCATGGTCCTGGTCGCGAACGCGGTCGCATGGCCGACGGGGCCGACCGAGACGTGGGAGAGCCTCACCGACAGCCTCACCGCAAACGTCACCGGGACGATGGCAGTGGTCGGCGCCGTGCTGCCCGGCATGAGGAACGCCGGGTGGGGCCGGCTGGTGCTGGTGTCCTCGGACCTCGTCGAGCAGCCGCTGCCTGCGGCGGTCTCCTACCCCGCGGCGAAGGGAGCGCTCGAGACCGCGGCCCGGGTGCTCGCGGCGCGAGAGGCGCGGTACGGCATCCTCACGAACGTCGTACGGCCCGGCTTCACCCTGACCGATCGGGCGCTGAGTGCACCGTGGCTCGGCCAGAAGGCCGTGGATGCTGAGGCAGCGAAGACGCCGACCGGCCGCATCTGCACGCCCGAGGACGTCGCCTCCGCCGTCGCCTACCTTGGGTCGGCCGCCAACAGTCACATCAACGGCGAGGTGCTGTCGGTGACGGGTGGACGGCACCTTACCCGTTAGGACCCCGCGCGTTCTTGCCGAACCGCTCAGCCGCCTCCAAGATCGCATCTTGCATTGCGGAACTGCCGGTATGGCCTGAGCCGTCGATTACCTTCAGCTCCGCGCCCGGCCATGCCTTGGCGAGCTCCCAGGCGGTCTTGAGCGGGCTGCTCAGGTCGAGTCGGCCGTGAATCAGCACCCCTGGGATCCCGGCGAGCCGGTGTATGTCGCGCAGCAGCTGGCCGTCCTCAAGCCAGGCGTCATGCGCGAAGTAGTGCACGCAGATCCGGACGAAGGCCATCATCGCGTCGTCGGCTTTGGCACTGTACTGGCCCGGCGTGCCGAGCGTTTCGTGGGCGATGACGGCGTCTTCCCAAGCGCACCAGGCCCGCGCTGCCTTGACCCGGACTGCCTCGTCCGGGCTGGTGAGCAGCCGGTTGTAGGCGGCTACAAGATTGCCATCCCGGTCGTCTGCCGGCAGCCCGTCGCGGAATGCCTCCCAGGGGGCTGGTAGCAGGCGGCCGACGCCGCGGTAGAGCCAGTCGATCTCTTCGGGCCGGGTCATGGTGACTCCGACGATGATGATCTCGGAGACTCGTTCGGGGTGGCGCTCGGCATAGGTGAGGATCAGTGTCGAGCCCCACGAGCCGCCGTAGAGGAGCCACCGGTCGATGCCCAGGTGCTCGCGTAGCCGTTCCATGTCGGCGATGAGGTGCTCGGTGGTGTTGTGCTCCAGGCTGACGGTCGGGTCGGAGGCGTGCGGCCGGCTTTCACCGCAGCCGCGCTGGTCGAACAGGACGATCCGGTAGACCTCGGGGTCGAACATTCGGCGGCTGCCGCGGCGCCCGCCGCTGCCGGGGCCACCGTGCACCCACAATGCCGGCTTCCCGGCTGGGTTGCCGCTGGTCTCCCAGTAGATCTGGTTGCCCTCGCCGACCTCGAGGAGGCCGTGCGCATACGGGTCGATGGGTGGGAACGACTGCCGCATCTGCTGCCCTTCGGAAGGGAAGACGGGAACCTGCGAGATCGTCGGTGGCTGAAGCGACTACCGTCCTGGCCGGCCAGCCTTCGCCGGATCCTCACCTGCCTGATCCCGTTCCGCCTCCTGCAGCAGGTCTGGCAGGCCTGGACCACCACCCCGATGCCTCACCTACTCCGCGAACTGATCGACATGCTCGCCGCCGGACACCGGCGCTGTCTCTACCTACCCAGTAGATCACAAACTATGAACTATCGATCACAATAAATCGCCGTCGGTTACGTCGGAGATTACTGCGATTCACGTCATTGGTGAAATGATTAGAGCCCGGCGGCGAGGGTATCTCTGGCTCGCAATCCAGTGGGGAACTTCCCCGAGGAGATGGCGGTGCGACACTGGAGGGGGCGGAAATGGCGCTCAGGAAAAGCCCGAAGTATTTTCTGATGATTGTGATCGTTGCGCTCGGGACAATTTTGTCTGCGGCTCCCTCGATGGCTTCTCCGCCGAGAAGCTCGCCCGGTGCGGCCCAGCGCAGTGATGTACATTGTTATTGGCGCCATATAAGCGGTCACTGGGTCTGGAAGAATGGACACCGGACCTGGATTCCTCCGCACACGGTCAGGGTCTGTCGCTGAGATTCAAATCAAACAGACATCGATCGCAAGAATCCTTGGCGGTCGGTGAGGAGATCTTTTAGAGATGAGTATTCCGTCCTCGTGCGCTCGCGCGGGGACGGAACGCCAAGCCTCGGATGCCCGTTACAACCCCAGCGCCGGATCAGCTTTCGGCGGGGGGGATGTTGGGGTTGAGCCGGAATCGGTTCTCCGGGTCATAGGTGCGCTTCACTCGCCGCAGCCGCTCGACGTTGCGCCCCCAGGCCCGTGCCCGGTCGGCGTCGTCGAGATCCGCGTCGCCGCCGAAGTTGAGGTAAGTGCCCGATGCGGACCGAAGCCTGACGGCCTCGCCGTAGGCATTGCGCACCCAGCGGATGTTTGCGTCGTCTTCGGCGGGGTCCAGCCAGTTTCCGTCGATGCTCAGCAGGTACCGAGCGCTGCGGTCACCGAACGCGGTTTCGGTTGTCCCTACACGTGACATGGCGCCTCCCAGGAGAGGCAGGTGCACCATCGTCGTCGGGTGCGGGCGGTCGTGGCTGATGCGCGCCACGAACGTGGTCGCGTCCTCATCGAGTCTGTCCAGGTAGACGGACTTCCAGTAGCTCTGGAGTCCGCCCTTGGGGAAGAAGGGATCGAGGGAGGATTGCGCTGTCCGGTACGACAGGGCCTGGCTCATGTCGGCAAGCGGCGTGCCAAACTCGGAAAGCGCCCGGCACGCTCGCTGACCCTCGTCCGGGGCGCCGGCATACAGGGCGGCCGTGATGAGCACGTCGCGGTTGTGCACGGCGGGCGGGAGCGTCGGTGCATCCGGCAGCGACCACAGGAGGGCACGGCTGGTGACCTCGTCAGGGACGGTGGACGTCCAGTCCTGCCAGCGGGGAAGCACCTCGGTAACGGCGTCGATCGGGTGGACGATCATGCTGTTCCAGACCATCGGGCCCAACGGATAGGCCTCGAACTCGAAGGACACCACCACACCGAAGTTGCCGCCCCCGCCACGCAACGCCCAGAACAGGTCCTCATGTTCGGTCCCGTCGCACCGTATGATCTTGCCGCTGGCTGTCACGACCTCGGCGGCGCGCAGCGCATCACAGGCCAGACCGTATTTGCGGTGGAGCCAGCCGATTCCGCCACCGAGTGTCAGACCCGCGACGCCCGTGGTTGACACGACCCCGCCAGGTACCGCGAGCCCATACAGCTGCGTCTCACGGTCGACGTCGCCCCAGG